>NZ_FRAH01000059.1 GCF_900142265.1 Anaerotignum lactatifermentans DSM 14214
ATACAAATATGGAAATAGAACATTTTGGTGTAGAGGATATTATGTTGATACAGTAGGAAAGAATACAAAAAAGAACCGGGAATATATCAACAATCAATTAAAAGAAGATTGGATGGCAGATCAAATAAGTTTAAGTGAGTACATTGACCCGTTCACGGGTGAAAAAGTAAAAGGGAACAAATAAAAATAGCCGCCAAGGGCGGCAGTTGAGAAAGTAGAGCACTTGGCGGACTTTCAATGCGCTTGCAAGCGCAGCTGGTAATAGCCCCTTCTAGGGGCAGAGCAAACCACCGGCTAAGCCGGTGGTCCTGATTTTTTATGGTTGTTTTGGAGTAGGAATACCCACATTATGCTTTTTCAGAAATTGCGCCGCATCTATTTTGGAAAGGAGTACAGCGGCAAATATGAGAATACAGCCCAGCACCACTTTCGCAGTGACAGGCTCCTTGAGGAACCATACGGAAAAAAGAAATCCGAACATGGATTCCAGCGAAAGCAGGATGGCAGTTGCCGTTTCTGAGGTATAACGCTGTGCCACATTCTGAATGGTAAAAGCCAGAACGGTGTTTGGCACAATGAGGTATAACAGGCTGCCCAAAGTCAAAAGAGAACAGCTCTGTGGGATACCGTCTGTGAGCAGGGCAGTCACAGCAGCCAAAAGGCCTGCCGACAGGAACTGGAAAAAGGAAAGGCGGATAGGGTCTTCGTTTCTGGCAAAAATGCTTACCAATACAATCTGCAAAGCAAAGAGAAAGGCAAACCCAACAGAAAGCCCCTCACCAAGACCGATTGTCAGGCTTTCATTGAGGCTGATGCAGCCAATGCCTGCCAGTGTTAAGAGGGCTGCCAGCAGTTCTCTGCCATTGATACGTTTCCGCAGCAGAAAACAACTTAGAAAAGGAACAAACATTACATAAGAAGCAATAAGGAAAGACTGTTTTCCAGGGGTGGTGCGGTCAAGTCCAGCCAGTTGGACAGACAGCCCCACAAACTGCAATATCCCTAACAACATCCCTTTTTTGGCTACATTTTTTGTGGTGTGTCGCAGACTGCGGCAGAAAATCAGACCCAAGCAGAGAGCGGAGCCTAAAAAGCGGAATGCCAGTATGGTAAAAGGCTCATATTCTGCCAATGCGAATTTTCCTGCCAGAAAACCGCCGCCCCAAATGGCAGCAGCTAGAAGCAGACCCAGATTCGCCAGTATGGATTGCTGTTTAGCGGACATATCAGTCCCTCCTTTCGTTTGTGCCAGTATAACACGGATTCTTATGCGATACAATAAATCTAACAAATTTAAATATATTGAAATTATGTGTGATGTGCTGTACAATAAGCGGAGAGGTGAGGAATATGAAAAACACCAGAATCGGCGAGAAAATTGCAGAATATCGAAGGAAAAACGGACTGACTTTGCGGGATTTTGCCAAACAGACCAATTTGAGTACTGCTTTGCTCAGCCAGTTGGAACGGAATATTGGCAATCCTACCTTGAGTATTTTATCTACGTTGGCGGAGGCTATGGGCATTTCTGTATCAGAACTGGTGGAACAGAAGGTGGAAAACGCCGAAATGATATTGCGCAAAGAGCAGCGAAAGACCATTGTCATGTATCAGGGACAAACCATGTACGACGTTCTGGCATGTGATACCTGTCATGCCAATCTGGAATTGCTTCTCATGACGCTGGAAGGAAAATCATGGACATCCAATGGATATACCCAGCATACCCAAGAGGAGGAAGTGGCTTATGTGCTGCAGGGAGAAGTGACCATTGATTTGGAAGGGGAAGTCTTTGTGTTGGGGGAAGAAGATACCATCCGTATCCTGCCGGGAAGAAAACATAAGCTCTATAACCACACGGATACAGAAGTGAAAGTATTATTTGTAAAATGCAGAATATAAAAAAACCGATGTGAAAAACATCGGTTTTTTATTCCTATATTATTTTGCAGGTACATAAATGGGATTGCTGGTGCCGCAGACTACGCCGTCCCGCACGGTAGCAATACGAATATAGAATCCCTGGTTATTTGTCATGGAAATGCCAAATGCATGAGGATAATTCCAGTACCATTGATTATTGTTCAGTGTGGTGTTTTTGACCTGCTGATAATTGCCGCCTTCTTCGGAAGCAATATAAATATAGTAATAATCCGCATCATAAACAGGTTCCCAAATGAAATAGGTATAGCCATTTTCCGTTGTATAAGTGATATTTCTGGGAGCGGATGGCTGATATACATAATTCTTCATGCCGCTGATGGGCAGGTTCATGGTACGGTGTACCGCAAGCACTTTTTCAATGGGAATGGCGAAATACTGGTTTTCGCTGTAAGAAGAACACATGCCGATAACCTGTCCCGCTGCGTTGAACAGACCGCCGCCGCTGCTGCCGTGAGCAATGGGGGCAGTCATGGAAATGATGTCGTCTGTATATCCGTTGACAGTACCTGTGCTGGAAACATTGCGTTTGCCTTTGGGAGAACCAATGGCTGTGACTTTTTCTCCTGCTGTGATGGTATAAGACGGTGTCACGGGATGCAGTCCCTGTTTGTCAATTTGCAGGAGGGCAATGTCTGCCTGAGGGTCAAGACCTACAACGGTGATGCCGCCTGCGTAGATGGTGCCGTCATTGAATATAATCTGGGCAGTGGAAGCGTTTTCGATGACATGGAAGTTAGTGGCAATGAGCCCGTCTTCTGACAGAACGATGCCGCTTCCCTGGATTTTATTTGTCTGGATATAAACCACAGAGTCTGCGGTGGTATATTCCGGTGTGGAAGGTGCGCCGCCTCTTTCAATGGATACGGTGTAGGTCTTGGGGTCCCAAGTGACGGAAGCACCGCTGTAGTCTGCCACAAAACGCAGAGCAACCATAGTGATATCATCAATGATGCGGGGAGCTGCGTCTAATACCACTTGTGTATTATTGACGGTAGCATAAGCATTGTTGATGGTTAGATACATATTGGTATCTGCATCTTTTGCCACAATGGAACGGTCTTTTTCATTCCATACCACTTCATAGCCCAGAGGCTCCATGATGTCCCGCATGGGAACCAGCACACGGTCATTTTCAATGACAGGATCGTGGCGGCAGGAAAGTACATTGCCGTCCAGCTGTACGGTCACATCTTTCGCAAAAGCAGGTACAGTGCTCCATAACAGAAGCAACAGCCCCAGAAGAATACTGTATTTGATTTTTCTCAAAGAATCACATCCTTTCTTATGCTTTTCAGTATAGCATAGCACAGAAAAAAGAAAAGAGGGCAGCGGCATTTGCAAACAAAACGTAAAAGATGGGGGACTATCGTTGCTTTTCTGCACAGGGTGTGATATCCTGATAGCCACAAGAAGCTGACAGGAGGAGAAAAAATGTTTGAAAGAATATTGACAAAGGAAGATTTTGAGAAAGTTTATCCCATTCTTGCCCAGAGCTTTCCGGAAACGGAGGTACGTTCCAAGGAAGATCAGCTTGCCTTGATTGAAAATGAAAAGTACCATCTGTATGCCATAGAGGACGAAGACGGAACGGTCGGCGGCGTAATTGCTGCATGGGAATTGGCTGATGATTTTCTGTATATTGAACATTTTGCGACATTGCCGGAAAAGCGAAACCATGGATTCGGCGGAAAGATGCTGGATTTATTTTTGCATTGGAAGGGAAAAAATGTGGTGCTGGAGGTTGAAGTGCCAGAGGATACACTGACACGCCGCCGCATTGGATTTTATGAACGTCATGGTTTTGTGTGGAATGACTATCCTTATATGCAGCCTCCTATGCGTAAGGGACAGGAACCTTTGCCACTGCGCCTGATGACAAAGCCCGCGGGAATCAGTTTGGAGACCTATGAACGGTATCGTTCCGCTATTCACTGTAATGTATACCGGTATACAAAAGAAGATTTGGGCAAGGTGAACAAATAAACCTGTACATTATGCATGAATCTAGTTTTGTTTTTTCGGAATCGACTTGTTGAAACTAAATAAATGTACATAGTTTTGAAAAATTAGCAGGAAAAAAAGAGGGTTTTTGCAGTAAAGGGAGAATAATAACATCATAAACATAAAGCATTAGCTTTACTGCAACACAATCTAACAAATACGAAAAGGTATATCACCAACATCATGAAGGGGGAGATTGCGATGGTTCAGATTCTTGCAGGCGAAAAAGGTGAAGGTAAAACAAAGAAACTCATTGCAATGGCAAATGAAGCAGGCAAAAGCGCAAATGGCAGCGTTGTTTTCGTAGACGACGACAACAGCCGTATGTATGATCTGCATTATAGTGTTCGTTTTGTAGACACACCGAAGTTTATTATGGAAGACCCTCAGGTTTTCAGAGGATTTGTTTGTGGTATCCTTTCTCAGAATAGCGATATTGAAAAAATCTATATTGACGGTCTGAATCATATTGTAGACAAAGTTAGTGATGCGGATTTCGTGAAGTTCATCGAAGAACTGGAAAAGACTTCTGCTGAAGCTGAAACAGATATGATTATGATCATCAGCCGCAAACAGGATTTACTTCCTGCGGAAGTACAGAAATATCTGGTTTAATCTGTAAGTAAGAAAGACTGTATTCTTTATGAATACAGTCTTTTTTTGTGCCCATTTTTCATGTCGTACAAAGATAAGAACAAGGAACTTGAATACAGGAAAGATATGGCTGGATAATCGCATGAAAGAAAAGTTGTATGACATATGTAAATGTTGAATTTTCGGTATTCTATGAAAAAATTGCATGGAAAAATTACTGAAAAATGTGGTATGATTGTATATAATCAGAAACATGATGGATGATTCTTTACTTTTTGCCTATGGCTATGGTAAAATATAAAATAATATTACGTATATTGTATGCATTAGAAGAAACGTATTGGCAGTATGCTGATTTTTAATCAAATAAATGAAGAAAGGTGAGAGAATATGAACAAATTCCAGGAAATGTATCAGGCAAAACGCAAATCCCCCGAAGAAGTTGCCATGTATGTAAAATCCGGTGACGTTTGCGCATGTCCCACAGGTTTGGAAGAACCTACCGCTATTTGCGAAGCGGTTGCAGCAAGAGCAATGAGAGGCGAACTGACAGGTGTTGTACACCACGCAACACTGTCCGTAAAAGGCGGTCCCTTCATGAAACCCGAACTGAAAGGCAAGTATGAATATGTATCCTGGTTCACAGGCGCTCCTGGCAGAAAAGGCATCCAGGAAGGTATCCATACTTATATTCCTTGTAACTACAGCACTATCCCCGGTTACTGGAGAGATGTTCAGCCCAGACTGAATGTTTTCTACGCAGAAGTTTCTCCTATGGACAAGCATGGTTACTTCAGCTGCCCTATGGCTGGCGCAGAAGTTGTAGCAATGCGTGAAAAAGCTGACATCATCCTGCTGGATGTAAACGATCAGATGCCTCGTGTTATGGGTGACTGCCTGATCCACATCTCTCAGGTAACTGCTCTGTGCGAATCCTCCAGACCTCTGCTGGTTCTGAACAATCCTCCTCTGTCCGATGATGATAAGAAAATCGGTCAGATGATCGCTGACGAAGTTTGCGACGGCGCAACTCTGCAGCTGGGTATCGGCGGTATCCCCAACGCTGTTGGCGTTCTGCTGAAAGACAAAAAAGATTTGGGTCTGCACACAGAAATGTTCACAGACAGTATGGTTGACCTGCTGGAATGCGGCGCAGTAACCAACATGAAAAAACCTATCCACGTTGGCAAAACTGTTGCAACTCTGGCTTGGGGTTCCAAGAAAATGTACGACTTCATGGATGACAACCCGGCTTTCGAAATGTATCCTGTAAGCTATATCAACAACCCTGCTGTTATTGCACAGCATGATAACTTCGTATCCGTTAACTCTTGTATCGAAGTTGACCTGTTTGGTCAGGTTTGCTCCGAATCCATCGGTACCAAACATTACAGCGGTTCCGGCGGTCAGCTGGACTTCGTAAGAGGTGCAAACATGTCTAAAGGCGGCAAAGGCTTCATCGCAATGCTTTCCACCACAAAAGGCGGCACCATCTCCAAAATCAAACCCATTTTGACACCTGGTTCCATCGTTACAACACCTAGAAACGAAGTGGACTTCCTGGTAACAGAAAACGGTATCGTTCGTCTGAAAGGTCAGACAGCTAGCCAGAGAGCAAAAATGATCATTTCCCTGGCTGCGCCTCAGTTCCGCGAAGAACTGGAATTCGAAGCAAAGAAAATGAACCTGATCATCTGATCTGGAATATTTTTAAAACAAAAGCTTCGGTTATATGGGCTGCTTCATAAGAAAACAAAAAACGCTGGAATCTTTTGATTCCAGCGTTTTTATTTTTGTTGAGATTTATCTGATATATTTTCTTCTGAAGACATCCGCTGCAATTTCTCTTGAGAAATTAAAGAAAATAACAACAATGTTTGTCTTAAGGGAAATCTGCTTTACCAATGCTTTTTAAAATAAGAAAAATAAAGGCAATACAGGGATGCAAAGACAACGCACAAAAAGCAGTATCCCGTGAAGCCCGCCCATAAGCGAACCGAAAAACAGAAATCCCATGAAAAACAGGTTTGCCAGAACAGAAGGAACTTTGGACAAAAAGCCTTTATATGCCCAGCAGAGGAACAGACAACTGTAAAAACCAATCCACATCAAGGGATATGGATTTATGGGTGACTGCGAGGGCAGATAGAATTGGGCAAAAGCCAGAGCGGGAAAAAGAAATGTCAGTAGATAGACTGCAATTTTTACCCATGAATGGGTGTTTGCCCATGTTTTGATATTTTCCATAGCCAGTCCTCCTTTGTTGGAAAATCCTTCCTTTTTTTCAGTATAACAGAGGGGATTTCGTTTGACAATGATAGGTGTATATGCTATCTTTGT
The DNA here is from genome assembly GCF_900142265.1 of Anaerotignum lactatifermentans DSM 14214. Lineage (GTDB taxonomy): Bacteria > Bacillota > Clostridia > Lachnospirales > Anaerotignaceae > Anaerotignum > Anaerotignum lactatifermentans. Next base: position 6,880 of record NZ_FRAH01000059.1, read on the forward strand.
GGTAGGAATTTTACGGAAAGATTTACGAAAGAAACGGAAGGGAGAAACGATTGTGAGAGCAAGTTGGGACGAATATTTTATGGAGATTGCGGAGATTGTCAAGACCAGAGCCACATGCCTGCGCAGACAGGTAGGGGCAGTCATTGTCAAAGATAACCGTATCATCACAACAGGGTATAACGGCGCTCCTGCAGGACTGAAGCACTGCACGGAAATGGGCGGCTGCGAACGTCAGCGTCTAGGCATTCCCTCCGGCGAACGCCATGAACTTTGTCGTGCCCTCCACGCGGAGCAAAACGCCATCATTCAGGCGGCAAAACTGGGTATTTCCACAGAAGGCGCGACCATTTATATCACATTGCAGCCTTGTGTCATTTGTGCGAAAATGCTCATCAATGCTGGTATCAAACGCATTGTGCACAAAGGGGAATATCCCGATGAACTGTCCAGAAAGATTCTGGAAGAAGCGGATATTGAAGTGGTGAAAATGGACTGAGCATTCCCACCAACAAAGAACATCAAAAACTGACCTGTATCTGATTTTTACGACAGAAAGCGGGTCAGTTTTTTTGCATGAAATCAGTGGTTTTCGTTTGCCAGCAGATTATTTTTATTGTATAATATTTTATTAGTGATTTCTTGAGAACAGAGGTGAAAAGCTTTGGCAGCAAAAGGGAGCAGCACGGGGCGAAAGACGACAAAATCCCCTGCGGTGAAGAAAACGGGCAGCAAAAGCACAAAAACAACTGCCGCGAAAACAACTGCAAAAAAAGCGAATACGACAAAAAATACAAAATCTGCACCCAAGCGGGAAACTACCCGTATGCCGGAAAGCAGAGAACGTTTTGGTGACAGCATCTTAGACGAAGTGATACTGATTGTCATCATCGTCATATCGGCGGTGGTGTTCATCAGTCAGATCACCAGTAAGATGGGGGTTGTTGGTCAGGTAATCGGGGGACTTTTTCAAGGGCTGTTAGGCATCAGCGGCGTATTGCTGCCGGTGTTGGTCATCATTTACTGCATCTGGATGCTTATGTCAGAAGAACGGAAATGGTCTTTGGTGCGTGCCTTTGGCGGCGCATTATTCCTGCTGACTGTGGCATCAGCGGCGTATCTGTTCCATCCTCTGAATGTTTCTGGCGATCTTGGATTTGCGAAAAAAGCCATGGAGCTATTTGACAGCGGTTCTTTGACCAACGGCGGTTTGATCGGCGGACTCTTTGGCGGCGGTCTGTTTGGACTGCTGGATGCATTGGGCAGCGTCATTGTTCTACTGGCAATGCTGGTGATTTCCATTATTCTGGCAACAGGACGTTCTTTCTTTGGTGCTATGGGGACACTGGCAGACCATCAGAAAGTCAGAAGACAGGTGCGCAATGAGAAAATCAAAAACAAGGCTGACCGCATCCGTCAGGAAGAAAAAATGGAAGCGGCACGACTGGAAAAACAGGAAGCAAAGCGTCGCCGTGTGATGAATAAAGAAGATTTCAACATTGAGCTTCATGAAGTGGAAGCCACAGAGCATCCCGAAGTCAAAGAAACGGTTTTCCGTCAGAAAAAGCAGGATTACAGCGTGAAAAAACGGGAACCTATTTACGACTTTGTCAAAGAAAACGAAATGCCTATGGAAGAACCCAAATGGGACTTCAATGTGGTATTTGGCGGAAAATTGCAGGTGGATGAGCTGGAGCAGGGCACACAGATGCCGCCCAAATCCACGGAACGCTTTAAGGTGGTAGAACCACTGAAAGAAGTTGCCAAAAAACAGGAACCTGTGGAAATGACAGAGGAAGAAGCTGTATACGAAAAAATCTTCGGTGAAGATAATACCGTAGAAAATATGGCAGAAGAAACGCCCGAAGAAGCATGGGATATGGAATCTCGAGCGGCAGCCCTTGCGGCGGAAGCCATGCGGGCAGCAGAAGAAAAAACAGACTTCCATTTCGCGGATTTGGAAGATGCAGAAGAAACAGCATCTCCAGAAATGGACATGCCAGAAGTGGAAGAACCTATGGCAGAAGAAGAAATGCCAGTGGAAGAAGTACAGCCTGTGGCAGAAGAAATGCCAACAGACGTACCTGCGGCAGAGCCTGCAAAACCGGAAGCCCAGAAAGAAACAGCACAGCAGCCAGCAGCTGCCCCTGCGGAACCGGCAGAAAAGCCTTATGTGTTCCCGCCTATCAGCCTGTTAGGACGTGACCCCGGCAATAGCAGTGGTTCAGGTATTCTGGAACAGCAGAAAAACGGCAGAAAATTGGAAATGACATTGAAAAGTTTCGGCGTAGAAGCCCGCGTCATCAATGTCAGCGCAGGTCCCACTGTTACACGATATGAAGTATCTCCCAGTCAGGGGGTCAAGGTCAGCAAGATTGTCAATCTGGCAGACGACATTGCCCTGAATCTGGCAGCCAGCGGCATTCGTATTGAAGCGCCTATTCCCGGTAAAGCGGCAGTAGGCATTGAAGTGCCAAATAAAGAAACCAAGTCCGTATATCTGCGGACAGTGCTGGAAAGTGATGCTTTCCGCAAACATCCCTCCAAACTGGCTTTTGCGCTGGGGGAAGACATTACAGGCAATCCCATTGTGACAGACATTGCGAAAATGCCCCACTTGCTCATTGCCGGCGCAACAGGCAGTGGTAAGAGTGTCTGCATCAATACACTGATTACAAGCATTTTGTATAAGGCAGACCCGAAAGAAGTGAAACTCCTTTTGGTAGACCCGAAAGTGGTAGAACTGAGTGTCTATAATGGCATTCCTCATTTGCTCATTCCCGTTGTTACCGACCCGAAAAAAGCATCGGCGGCACTGAACTGGGCAGTAAGAGAAATGCTGGAAAGATACAATGACTTTGCGGCGTGTGGTGTCCGTGACATCAAAGGGTTCAATGCCATGAAGGAAGAAAAAGGCGAACCGGAAGCAAAAATGCCCCAGATTGTTATTATCATCGATGAATTGGCAGACTTGATGATGGCAGCACCCGGCGAAGTGGAAGATTCCATCTGCCGTCTGGCACAGATGGCTCGTGCGGCAGGGATGCATTTGATTATTGCCACACAGCGTCCTTCCGTAGACGTTATCACTGGTGTTATCAAAGCCAATATTCCTTCCCGTCTGGCATTTGCCGTTTCCTCCGGCATCGACTCCCGTACCATTTTGGATATGGTCGGCGCGGAAAAACTGCTGGGCAAGGGGGACATGCTGTTCTATCCTTCCGGTCAGGCAAAACCTTCTCGTATTCAGGGGGCTTTTGTAACGGATAAAGAAGTGGAACAGATTGTGGACTTCCTGCGGAAAAGCAGCCGCCCTGGATATACACAGGAAATGGTGGATCAGATTACAGCAGTGGCAAAAACTGCCAGCGGTCCCAGCGAGGAAACAGACGAGTTTTTCGAACAGGCAGTGGATTTGATTCTGGAAAAAGAAAAGGCTTCTGTTTCCATGCTCCAGCGTCAGTTCCGCATTGGGTATAACCGTGCGGCAAGACTCATGGACGAACTGGAAAGAAGGGGACTGGTTGGACCGGAAGAAGGCAGCAAACCAAGAAAAGTCCTCATCACCAGAGCACAGTGGGAGGAAATGCAGTCCCCCACAGAGGAAAACGCATAAAAGAATATGGATTTCATACAGGTTGCACATTGACAAATTTCGTCTCATATAGTACCATTTTGGTAGAGTCATATGACTGACGGAAGTGGAGTAACCACATGGAGTATGACAGATTTGATGCCGACCGTCTGGGCGATTACGCTTGGACTGTCGGCTTTTTTTCAAAGTAGGACAAGCAAGCGCAAGGACATATTGGAATCGGAGAGAGGAGTTTTGAAGATGAAAACAGATTTGCAGATTGCACAGGAATGCACCATGGAACCCATTACCGCCATTGCGGCGAAAGCTGGCATCCCCGAAGAATATGTGGAATGTTATGGCAAGTATAAAGCCAAAGTAAGTGATAAATATTATAATCAGATCAAAGACAGACCCGACGCAAAACTGATTCTGGTAACAGCTGTAAACCCTACACCTGCTGGGGAAGGCAAAACAACCGTTACCATCGGTCTGACACAGGCCCTGCAGCAGATGGGCAAAAACGCCCTGACATGTCTGAGAGAACCCTCTCTGGGTCCCTGCATGGGTGTCAAAGGCGGCGCAGCCGGCGGCGGCTATGCACAGGTAGTGCCTATGGAAGACATCAACCTGCACTTTACAGGTGACCTCCATGCCATCACAACAGCAAATAACCTGTTGGCTTCCATGGTGGACAACCATATCCAGCAGGGCAATGAACTGAACATCGACCCCAGAAAAATCGCTTGGAAAAGAGTTGTGGACCTGAATGACAGACAGCTGCGTCATGTGATTTCCGGTCTGGGCGGCAAAGTCAACGGTGTTCCCAGAGAAGACAGCTTCCAGATCACTGTTGCTTCTGAAATCATGGCAATTTTCTGTCTGGCAAACGACCTGCACGACCTGAAAGAAATGCTGGGTAAAATCATCGTTGGCTATACTTATGATGATGAACCTGTAACAGCAAAACAGATTGGCGCAGACGGCGCTATGACTGTACTGCTGAAAGACGCTCTGCAGCCCAACCTGGTACAGACACTGGAACACACACCCGCTTTCATCCACGGCGGTCCCTTCGCAAACATCGCTCACGGCTGCAACAGTGTGCGCGCAACAAAATTTGCTATGAAACTGGCTGACTATGTGGTAACAGAAGCAGGCTTCGGCGCTGACTTGGGTGCAGAAAAATTCTTCGACATCAAATGCAGAAAAGCTGGTCTAAAACCTGACGCAGTTGTACTGGTTGCAACTGTTCGTGCATTGAAATATAATGGCGGCGTTCCCAAAGCAGATTTGAGCAACGAAAATCTGGACGCACTGGCAAAAGGTTTTGTAAACCTGGAAAAACACATTGAAAATATCCAGAAATACGGCGTACCTGTTGTGGTTACACTGAACCACTTTGTAGCAGATACAGACGCAGAAGTGGCTTATGTGAAAGAACGCTGCGAAAAAATGGGCGCAACATTTGCAGTAGCAAAAGTATGGGCTGACGGCGGCGAAGGCGGCAAAGCGCTGGCTGAAAAAGTTCTGGAAACACTGGAAACAAAAGAAAGCAATTTCCATGTGCTGTACGAAGATAACTTGTCTATCGAAGAAAAGATCAATAAAGTATGTAAAGAAATCTATGGTGCAGGTCATGTAAGCTTCACAGCAGCAGCAAAGAAAACACTGGCACAGATCGAAAAACTGGGCTTTGAACATTTCCCTGTTTGTATCGCAAAAACACAGTACTCCCTGTCCGACGATCCTAAGGTATTGGGTCGCCCCGAAGGCTTTGAAGTAACTGTAAAAGAAATTCGTATTTCTGCCGGTGCAGGCTTCATCGTTGCACTGCTGGGCGATGTTATGACTATGCCCGGTCTGCCTAAGAAACCTGCGGCACTGAACATCGACATTGACGCTGACGGCAACATTGTTGGTCTGTTCTAATCAATCAAATCATAAAGGAGTTATGCTATGAAGGCACAACGCATCGACGGAAAGGCTATTTCCGATCAGATCAAAGAAGAAGCTGCCTTGGAAGCACAAAAGTTACAGCGGCAGGGGATTACCCCCTGCCTTGCTGTGGTTTTGGTGGGGAACGACCCCGCTTCCATGGTATATGTAAATAATAAGAAAAAAGCTTGTGAAAAAGTGGGTATCCTGTCCCGTTCCTATGAACTGCCGGAAGATACAGAAGAAAAAGACCTGCTGGCACTGGTGGAGCAGCTGAACATGGACAACAGCGTCCATGGAGTATTGGTACAGCTGCCTTTGCCTCCTCAGATTGATGAGGAAAAAGTCATTCTGGCTGTAGACCCCAAAAAAGACGTGGACTGTTTCCATCCTTTGAATGTGGGCTTGCTGCACACAGGTCAGAAGGGATTTTTGCCCTGCACCCCTGCTGGCGTGCTGGAACTGATCGAACGCAGCGGTCATACCATCGAAGGCAAACGCTGTGTTGTCATTGGACGGAGCCATAACGTAGGCAAACCCACCGCTATGCTGCTTTTGCAGAAAAACGGCACGGTTACCATCTGCCATTCCAAAACAAAAGATTTGAAAGGTATCTGCAAAGAAGCGGATATTCTGGTGAGCGCAGTGGGCAAGCTTCATACTGTCACCAAAGATATGGTGAAAGAAGGGGCTGTTGTCATTGACGTTGGCATGAATCGCAATGAAAACGGCAAGCTTTGCGGCGACGTAGATTTTGACGACGTTTGCGAAGTGGCTGGCGCAGTTTCTCCTGTGCCCGGCGGCGTGGGTCTGATGACCGTTGCCATGCTCATGAAAAACTGCATCACAGCGGCAAAACTGCAGAACGGACTGTAAAAATGGGAATATCATTGACGTGTACAACGTGGGTGATATTCTTTTTTATGAAAATGTTGTCTTTGCTGGAAAAATACACAAATTCAGCGGAAAACATAGATTTTTTACAAAAAGTATAGTATACTCATAGGATAGACAAAGAAGCGGAGCAGAGTTTAAGGGCATCTTCATAAGAAAACAAAGAAAGCTGAAAACCTTATCATGCAGAGGGTTCCGGCTTTCTTATTTTTGCTAAGATTGTATTTTGTATGTTTTCTTCTGAAGAAAGCCATCGCAATTCCTCTTAAGAAAATAAAGAAAAAACAATGTTTTCTTAAGAGGAATTTGCTGTTGTTCCGCTTCCTTTATGAGAATCGATGTTTAAGGAGGAAACCAATGAAAGGAACGGTAGCATTTACCTCTTTGGGCTGTGACAAAAACCGCGTAGACAGTGAAGTCATGCTGGGTTTGTTGCAGGAGAGAGGTTATCAGGCAGTAGCGGACGAAGCGGAGGCAGACATCATTGTAGTCAATACCTGCTGTTTCATCCGGGACGCTCTGGAAGAAAGCATTGAAACCATTCTGGAAATGGCGAAATATAAAACAGAAGGCAAGTGCAAAGGTCTGATTGTGGCAGGCTGCTTGGGACAGCGTTACGAAGCGGAATTTTTTGAGGAGATTCCCGAAGTAGACGCTATCTTGGGTACTGCTGCTTATGAAGAAGTGGCAGATGCCGCTGACAGAATTCTGGGAGGCGAACATACCTTCAAATGTCTGGAGGATATTGACAAACCCATGAAGGATGAAAACGGGAAACTGCGTGTCCTTTCCACAGCGCCTTATTTCGCTTATCTGAAAATTTCTGAAGGCTGTGACAACCGCTGTACTTACTGTGTCATTCCCAAAATGCGCGGCAAACACAGAAGCCGCACCATGGAAAGTCTGGTGGAAGAAGCAGAAATTTTGGCAAAACAGGGTGTAAAGGAACTGGTCATTGTGGCACAGGATACTTCCATTTACGGCAGAGATCTTTACGGTGAACCGAAACTTCATGAACTGCTGGAAAAACTGGCGGCAGTGGAAGGGATCCAGTGGATTCGTCTGCTGTACTGTTATCCCGAAACACTGACACAGGAAACCATCGACGTTATGGCGAAAAATGAAAAAATCTGTCATTATATCGACATGCCTATCCAGCATGGATGTGATACCGTGCTGAAACGCATGGGCAGAAAGAGCAGTCAGGAACTCATTCGCCAGACTGTGAAGAAACTTCGTGATGCGATGCCGGATATTGCCATCCGTACCACACTGATTGTGGGCTTCCCTGGAGAAACGGAGGAAGAATTCGCGGATTTGCAGAAATTTGTGGAAGAAATGCGCTTTGACCGTCTGGGTGTATTCTGCTACTCTCAGGAAGAAGGCACCCCTGCAGCAAAAATGGAAAACCAGATTGATGATGAAGTGAAAGAAGAACGTCAGAGAATCATCATGGACATCCAGAAAAACATTGCCGCTTCCCTGTGTCAGCAGGAAGTGGGCAAGACACTGGAAGTATTGGTGGAAGGCAAACTGCCGGAAGAAAATGTATACTGCGGTCGTACCCGTTGGGATGCGCCGGACATTGATGGCATGGTATTTTTCCATGCAGAGGAAGAAGCCTATTCCGGGGACTTCGTTTCCGTGAAAATCAAAGAAGCCGGGGACTATGATTTGATGGGAGATGTGGTTTATGCAGATGAATTTACCGAATAAGCTGACAACCATGCGGGTGATTCTCATTCCCGTATTCCTGTTGGTGCTGTTCCTCATGGATGAGCCTATGAATCGTTATATTGCAACAGCGATTTTCATTGTGGCATCCCTGACGGACTTTTTGGACGGTCATATTGCAAGAAAGTATAATCTGGTAAGTAATTTTGGGAAATTTATGGACCCTCTGGCAGATAAACTGCTGGTCATGTCTGCGCTGGTATCCATGGTAGCCATGGAAGACCTGCCTGCATGGGTTGTTATTGTGATTCTGGCAAGAGAATTTGCCATTACCGGGTTCCGCACCCTTGCCATGGAAGCCAATATTGTCATGGCGGCAAGCTGGTGGGGCAAGATTAAGACAACCACACAGATGATTATGATCATTCTGGTGCTGCTGCATCTGCCTTTTGCGGCAATGCCTATGATCGAAAATATTCTGGTGGGTCTGGCAGTATTCTTTACCATTGTGTCCGGGGCGGATTATATCATTAAAAATAAACAGGTTCTGAAAGGATAATCTATGGGAAAAATCAGAATGGCAACGGCGGCAGATACCAAAGCGATTTTGGATATTTATGCCCCTTATATCGAACATACCAATGTTACCTTTGAATATGTGGTGCCCACAGAAGTGGAATTTGCAGGCAGAATTGAGGAGATTCTGGAGAAATATCCTTATCTGGTCTATGAGGAAGATGGCGTTATCGGCGGTTATGCCTATGCCCATCAGTTCATGGTGCGGGCAGCTTCCCAGTGGGGAGCAGAGCTTTCTGTGTATCTGGCGCCTGCTTTCCAGAAAAAAGGATTGGGCAAAGCCTTTTACCGGGCGTTGATGGATATTCTGCGCCTCCAGAATGTGGAAAAGGTCTATGGCTGTATCGAAGCCACCAATCGTGCCAGCTATGTGCTTCACACCAGCCTTGGTTTTGTGGAAACGGCGGTGTTTCCCCGCTGCGGCTTCAAGCATGGAAAATGGCTGGGGCTCATGTGGCTGGAAAAACCCATGGTGGAACGGCGACAGCCACTGCCTTTCCAGAAGGTATGGGATGTGGACGAAGAAAAAATTGCGGAAATTTTGGAGAAACGCTCCCAAGAAGTACGCAGTTAAAAAATGAAAGATGGAAAAATAAAAAACCCCTTCCACAGTTTTAAACTGTGTGAAGGGGTTTTCTATGGTTTTTGTCAGGAAATCATCTGTTCAAAATCATCTGTGCTGATGATGGAAACGCCCAGTTCCTTTGCTTTTTCCAGTTTTTTCTCACCGGCATAAGCTCCAATAAGAAGATAATCAGTTTTTCCGCTTACGGCACCACGCACAACGCCGCCGAAATTCTCAATGATCTCTTTTGCGCCGTCCTTCCCATAATCATCCGGCTCCCCGGTGATCACGAAGGTCTTTCCGGCAAACCGATCATCAAATGTTTCAGGACGGAAGCGATAGGAAACGCCGAAGTTGATGCCCCAGTTGCCTGCAAACAATCTGGCAATATATTCGATAGCCGGAACGCCGTTTCCTTTTGCGGCATAGGGGGCGCCGCCCGATCCATTCTGTTCTTCCAAATAATTGTCGATGACCTCTTCCGCAAAAAACATGCCCGGGGTATCTTCAAATTCTGAAAAATCTGTCCGTTCCGGATCTTCAAGGGCATCCAGAATGGGTTCCACTTCTTCGTAGCTAAACTCGTTATATTCATTATATGCATCAAAGTATTCCTTGAATTTTTTCCGGTCAATATCTAATGTAAGAACTGTATCGCCCATGGATCTGTAATTCAGAAACTCGCCAAAGGAAAGAGCGTCACCCATTGTTTCTTTGTAAAGGCTTCCCTCGGTTTCTGAAGGATCGGTTTCGCCTGCAGGTTTGTAATAGATGTCCCAAGTGTCGTCATCGTCATAATCCAAATATTGTGTCAAAAGCATAATTTCTAATTCAGGAGCAATTTTTCCGATTTCTGTGACCATTTCATACATGCCGCTGATGTTTCCGGAACCGGTGTTTTCAATGATAAGTTTATAGTGATCCAGAAATTTTTGCAGACCATATCCTTGTGTTGTTCTGAGCCCTGTGCCTTCTTCCACGGCGTATTCATTGAATACAGAATCCGGGTCGTTATCATTGACTTTTTTCAGAAAATCGGTGAGTTGTTGTTTCGTTCCAACAAGTGCCAGTTTGTATAATCCTTGCATGAAATCCCCTCCTTTGCAGAAAATGGAAACGCCTTTTTCTTTTATGATAGCACCAATCTTTTTTTCGTGCAATGATGCATTAGGAAAAGAACAGGATTCCTGCGTTTTTCGCTGGGGAAATTGCAATTTTAGCATGTTTTCGTTACAATGGTGTCAGTGCAGTAAAAAAGGAGGAATGGTTTTGGAACGGCAGATCACATGGACAAATAACGGCATTGGCATCATAGAAGCGGAAAAGCGGCAGGGACAGGCACCTGCTTTTTTGGCAGAGGAAGTTGTGGAAAAAATCGCGGCATTTCATAGCTCCGTACCTGGTTATGCAGTGACACCTCTTGCGGAATTGCCTGCAAGGGCGAAGGAACTGGGACTGGAAAATATTTTTGTGAAGGATGAATCCCACCGCTTTGGGCTCAATGCTTTCAAAGGATTGGGCGGCGTTTATGCCGTTTCCAAAGTCATTTGTGAAAAACTGGGGCTGGATTTGGAAAAAGCGGATTTTTCTCAGATTTGTTCCGAAGAAAATAAGGAAAAAATCAAGGATATGGTGTTCATCACTGCTACCGATGGCAATCATGGCAAAGGTGTTGCTTGGGCGGCGAAGAAATTCGGCTGTCAGGCTTATGTTTATATGCCCAAAGGCACTGTGGAAAGCCGCGTGCAGGCAATCCGTGATGTGGGCGCCACAGAAGTTCTGGTGACGGACTATTTTTATGATGATACCGTCCGCATGGCTAACAAAAGAGCCGAAGAAAACGGCTGGACCATGGTGCAGGATACAGCATGGGAAGGCTATGAAAAAATTCCGACTTATATCGTGCAGGGCTATACCACATTGGCGAAAGAAGCTGTGGAGCAGCTCAAGGAAAAAGGCGTAGATGCACCGGATTTGGTGATTTTGCAGGCTGGCGTTGGTGCTTTCGCTGGGGGCGTGCTGGGGTATCTGGTGAACCATTACGGCGAAAAACTGCCGAAAGTCATCATTGCAGAACCTGACACCGTTGCTTGTATTTTTGAATCGGCGAAAATCAATGATGGCAAACCTCATGCGTCCACTGGTAGCTGCGAAACTGTTATGGCTGGGCTGAACTGTGCGGAACCCTGTCTGGTGACCTATCCCGCACTGCGGGATTTCCCTGTGGCTTACGCGGCGTGTCCTGACTTTGTGACAGAAGAAGGTATGTGGCTGCTGGGAAAACCTTTGGCTGGGGACGATAAAGTCATTTCCGGGGAATCCGGCGCTGTTGGTATGGGGCTTTTGTATGAACTGACCCAGAATCCTGATTTGGCGGAAATCAAAGCCAGACTGGGACTGAATGAAAATAGTGTGGTACTCCTCATCAGTACCGAAGGCAACACAGACCCTGACCATTACACAGAGGTGCTGGCAAAAGAGACCTTGTAAGAAAGGCAAAAGAGGCGTATCATATCAGAAGACAACTTTTTGGAGGTGCAGAAATGAAAGCAGAAATCATTGCAGTGGGAACGGAGATCCTGCTGGGAGATATTTTGAATACAAATGCTCAGTATTTGTCCAAAGAACTGGCACAGCTGGGCATTGAAGTTTATTTTCAGACAGTGGTAGGGGATAACCCCAAACGTCTGAAAGATACCATTTTTCAGGCATTTTCACGTGCGGACCTGATCATCACCACAGGCGGACTTGGTCCCACAGAAGACGACCTGACAAAAGAAACAGCGGCGGAATATTTTGGGGAAGAACTGGTGCTGGATGAAAGAGCACTGGGCAGAATCCAGAAATATTTCAAACGCACAGGCAGAACCATGACAGAAAACAACCGGAAACAGGCGATGGTGCCTAAGGAACACGGCATTGTGCTCTACAATGACAACGGCACTGCCCCCGGTATCATCATGGAGAAAAACGGCAAAATCATTGCTATGCTGCCCGGTCCTCCTAAGGAAACCATGCCCATGTTTGAAAATCAGGTGAAACCTTATTTGCAGAAAAAACAGGAATATACTTTCGTTTCCGAAATCCTGCGCGTGGCAAGTGTAGGGGAAAGCGCCATGGAAACACTGGTGAAAGACATCATTGATGCCCAGACAAACCCCACCATTGCGCCTTACGCAAAATACGGTGAATCCATCCTGCGCATTACAGCGAAAGCAAAATCTGAAGAAGAAGCTCACGCACTCATTGCGCCTGTGAAAGCGGCTTTGAAAGAACGTCTGGGCAATGCTGTTTACGCCGAAGGGGAAACCAATATGCAGACGGTTGTGGCACAGATGTTGCTGGAAGGGAAAAAGACCATTGCAGTGGCGGAATCCTGCACCGGTGGTCTGGTGACTTCCGCGCTGGTGGAATATCCCGGTATTTCCGAAGTGCTGCTGGAAGGCTGCGTGACTTATACCAATGAAGCGAAAATGCGTCGTTTGGGCGTGAAAGCGGAAACACTGGACAAATATACTGCTGTGAGCAGAGAAGTGGCTGCGGAAATGGCAGAAGGTGTAGCAAAAACCAGCGGCGCATCCATTGGCGTTTCCATCACAGGCATTGCTGGTCCTGGCGGCGGCACAGAAGAAAAACCCGTGGGTCTGGTTTATATCGGTATCCATGTAAATGGCAAAACAACCGTAACAGAATACCGCTATACAGGCAAACGGAACCAGATTCGGGAACGTGCCGCTTTCTATGCACTGGATTTATTGCGGAAGGCATTGCAGGATGAAGCATAAGGGAGATTTGCTGCTGTTTCTGGCAGCATTCATCGGCGGCAGCGGCTTTATCAGCAGCAAATATCTGTTGGATTGGGGCTATACCCCTTATCAGGTGATTTTTGGCAGATTTCTGGTGGCAGCTCTTTGTTTGGGGATTTTTTATTGGAAAGCATGGAAAAGCATCACCAAATCGGAGTGGAAAGTGGGCAGCATATTGGGATTGCTTTTGGCAGCAACGTTCCTGCTTCTCACATTGGGATTGCAGTATACGACACCATCTGTTAATGCCTTTTTGTGCAACACACAGGCAGTGGTGGTACCTTTTATCTGCTGGTTTGCCTTTCGGCAGAAACCGGCAGTCAGCGTGATTCTGGCGGCAGTGGTGACAGTAATCGGTGTTGCTATGCTGTCTGTGACAGATGGACTGCGGCTGGACTTGGGGGCAGTACTGTCCTTTGCGGCATCTATTGCCTTTTCCCTGCAAATGGCACTCATGGGGCGGATGATTGCCGCTTGTGATTCGGTACATATTGCTTTGGTGGAAAATGCGGTGGTGGCAGTTCTTTCGTTTTTCATTTCCCTCATTATGGGGGGAGAGGTACCGCCTCTTTCTCTGGGAGCAGTGGGGAATTTCCTCAACGCAGGTATCCTTTGCACAGGGGTGTATTTTGTGCTCCAGTCTGTAGGACAGCGGTATACTTCGGCTAGTAAAACAGCCCTTATCATTACAACGGAATCTATTTTTGCGGCAGTGATTTCCGCGGTACTTTATGGAGAACGGCTGACCCTTCGGGGGTATGTGGGTTGTATCCTGATTTTTGGGGCAGTATTGTTGGCAGAAGCCCCTTTGGGACGCAAAAAAAGCGGTTGACAGTCCCGGTAAAATCGAGTAAAATGAGAACATAAGTTCGATTTATTTGGAAAGGTGGTTGCGGCATGGCAGCAGCAAAAGCAAAAGACAGCAAAGACGAAATCAAATTTGAAGATAAACAAAAAGCATTGGACGCGGCTCTGAGTCAGATTGAAAAACAGTTCGGCAAAGGTGCCGTAATGAAACTGGGTGACGACAGCGCAAAAATGAACGTGGAAGTGGTTCCCACAGGCTCCTTGAGTCTGGATATCGCTTTGGGCGTGGGCGGTGTGCCTAAGGGCAGAATCATCGAAGTATATGGTCCTGAATCTTCTGGTAAAACAACCGTTGCTTTGCATATGGTAGCGGAAGTGCAGAAACGTGGCGGCATTGCGGGCTACATCGACGCGGAACATGCTATGGACCCTACTTATGCAAAGGCTTTGGGTGTAGATATTGACAATCTGTATATTTCCCAGCCTGACGACGGCGAACAGGCACTGGAAATCGCAGAAACTATGGTACGCAGCGGCGCCATTGATATTGTTATTGTGGACTCTGTTGCGGCTCTGGTTCCCCGTGCGGAAATCGAAGGGGAAATGGGGGATTCCCACATGGGTCTGCAGGCAAGACTCATGAGCCAGGCGCTGCGGAAACTGACTGGTATCACAAAGAAATCCAATTGTACCGTTGTATTCATCAACCAGCTTCGTGAAAAGATTGGTGTCACATTCGGTAACCCTGAAACCACTACTGGCGGTCGTGCCCTGAAGTTCTACGCTTCTATCCGTATCGACATTCGTAAATCCGATGTGATCAAACAGGGTACAGACTTTGTAGGGAACCGCGTGAAAGTGAAAATTGCCAAAAACAAAGTGGCACCTCCTTTCAAGACTGCGGAATTTGACATTGTTTATGGTCAGGGTATTTCCAAAGAAGGGGATATTCTGGACTTGGCATCCGAAGTGGATATCGTAAACAAGAGCGGTGCATGGTACGCATATGGGGAAACTCGTATCGGTCAGGGACGTGAAAACGCAAAAACATTCCTGAAGGAACACCCTGACATGTGCAGAGAAATCGAAAACAAAGTCCGTGAACACTATGGTCTGCCTACACTGACAGACGGTGTCATGGAAACCGCTGTGGAAGAAGAAGCAGAACCCAGACTGGACTTGGATGTGGAATAAGCAGAGAGATTTTGTGGAAATCTCTTGAGAAAAAAATAGGAACCTGTGGACAGGTTTCCAATAGAAGATATTGAGAATCATAAAATAGTCAGAATCCTTAAAATGAACTGCACCCCATTTGTTAGACAGTATGATATACTGAATAACAAGTGGGGTGATTTTTATGCCAAAAGGAGTACCAAATAAACGATATACACCAGAATTCAAGCAACTGGTGGTAGAAACGATGCGGGAAGAAGGTCTAAGTCTCAGTGAAACCATGAGAAGATTTAATATCAACTGTCTCGGTATTATTAAGCGCTGGGAGCGCATCTATCTTGAGGAGGGTCCAGAAGGTTTAGCGGTAGAACGACGGGGACGTAAAAATACAGGACAGCCAGCAAAGCTGCCTAAAGAGATAGAGGAAGATTTGATTGCAGAAAATCAACG
>NZ_FRAH01000001.1 GCF_900142265.1 Anaerotignum lactatifermentans DSM 14214
TGCCATCGCTCAACGGATAAAAGCTACCCTGGGGATAACAGGCTTATCTCCCCCAAGAGTTCACATCGACGGGGAGGTTTGGCACCTCGATGTCGGCTCATCGCATCCTGGGGCTGAAGTAGGTCCCAAGGGTTGGGCTGTTCGCCCATTAAAGCGGTACGCGAGCTGGGTTCAGAACGTCGTGAGACAGTTCGGTCCCTATCCGTTGTGGGCGCAGGAAATTTGAGAGGAGCTGTCCTTAGTACGAGAGGACCGGGATGGAC
>NZ_FRAH01000048.1 GCF_900142265.1 Anaerotignum lactatifermentans DSM 14214
CTATCTCTTTAGGCAGCTTTGCTGGCTGTCCTGTATTTTTACGTCCCCGTCGTTCTACCGCTAAACCTTCTGGACCCTCCTCAAGATAGATGCGCTTCCAGCGCTTAATAATACCGAGACAGTTGATATTAAATCTTCTCATGGTTTCACTGAGACTTAGACCTTCTTCCCGCATCGTTTCTACCACCAGTTGCTTGAATTCTGGTGTATATCGTTTATTTGGTACTCCTTTTGGCATAAAAATCACCCCACTTGTTATTCAGTATATCATACTGTCTAACAAATGGGGTGCAGTTCACATTTTTGGTTTCTGACTTCTTTTTTTAGTAAAAATATAAATCCAATACTTTTTCTGCAAGATGTTTTTCTGCATTTGCCCGAATGGCTAACAGTAAAATTAACATGATTTTTTTCATTTCCTCATCATAATTAGCCATGATTTTCTGCTGAAAAAGGGTATCATCAATAATGCCTTCTGCAGAAGCCTGCATATATGTAAGAGTAGCCTTCTGCAAATAGATAAATCCAGCATAAATTTTTTCGGTCTGCTTTTCAGCATCTTCTTTTGTTGGAAGAGCAAAGATCGGCTGGAATAAAGTCGCAATATCTTTTATGGATAAAACAGATTTCAAATGAAAAATCATAATTAGCAGCATGATGTGCGTGCGTCCATATTTCTTTTTCACTGGCGGCGGAAGAACCTTTGCCTTTGTATAGTTATTGATCATGGTCTTTGTCAAAACTTTCCCATCAGACGAACGTTTGTAAGGGGCAAGCGCCTGATCCATAAAAGTAGTAACCTGATCCATGTATAAATCAATTTTGGGAATATCTGCAATTTCCACAACGGAAACAGTTTTGATCTTTTCTTTGAAGGTTTCCAGAATTTCTTCGTATGTTCCCATGCAATCCCTCCTTTTCCTATTGAAATTTATTATATAGTATTTCATACTATGTTTCAATATTTTTGTGTGTTTTGCTTCTTGTTACTATTTGGAATACGTGTTAATATATCAATATCTTAATATATAGTATTTAATACTAGATAAGGAGTTGATAGGATGTTAAAGAATGGTATAAAAGATCCTGTAAGTGCACTGACGCATTTTATTGGGTTATTAGCGTGTATCCCGTGTATTTTTGATTTGATTTTCCAAGCGTCACATCAAGATGCGATGACACAGGTGATTGGTTTTGCAATATTTGGTTTGTCCCTTGTTCTTCTATATGGTGCAAGCACAATATATCATACTTTATATGTTTCTGAAGCAAAGACAATACTTCTGCGCAGAATAGACCACATTATGATTTTTGTACTGATAGCAGGCACATATACACCTATATGTCTTGTTTCTCTGGCAGGACCATGGGGATGGACGATGCTTGCTTTGATTTGGATTTTGGCAATCGGCGGTGCAGTGATGAAAATATTCTGGATTCAGGCACCAAGATGGTTGTCAACATCTTTATATATTATCATGGGATGGTTGGCAGTCATTGCTTTCGTTCCATTGCAGAGAGCAGTTTCCTGGGATGGGGTGGGGCTGCTTCTGGCAGGAGGTCTGGCTTATACAGTTGGCGCTATTATATATGGATTGAAAAAACCGAATCTGCCATTGGCTGGTTTTGGATTCCATGAAATTTTCCATATATTTGTGATGATCGGCAGTGCATGCCATATAGCATTTATGTTTTTATACGTTCTTTGATTACCATAATTATATTATGTAAATAAATTGGCGTAGCAAAGGCAAGAAAAAACGTTGCAGCTGCTTTTTCTGGAAAATGTATACAAATTTTGGTGTGAAAACTGTCGTTTCAAGCTTTTTGAGAGGCTTTTCTCCTTCATTTAGAAAAAAATCCATAAAATCACTTGATTTCTTTTGGTAAATATGGTATAAATGTTTTCGAGAAAAGACATTGATAAGGAGTAGTACATTTGGTTGCTTATTCCAGAGAGTCGTTGGTTGGTGTGAAACGACAGAGCGAAAAATGGAACTGGCCTTTGAGTTTTCCGTGGAACGCCTTTGGTAAGTAGACGGCAACGGCTGCCCCCGTTATCGGGCATAAGAGTGTGTTTCTTCGGAAACAAACTAGAGTGGTAACACGGAGTGTCCCTTCGTCTCTAACGAGATGGAGGGATTTTTTTTTGACAGTGCCCAAAACTGTAACACGAAGGAGGAATTCAAAATGAATCAGCGTTATGATTTTAGAGAAATTGAAAAAAAATGGCGTGCTGAATGGGAAAAGAATCCCATCAACAAAGAAGACGATTTAAAACCTAAATTTTACTGCCTGGATATGTTCCCTTATCCTTCTGGCACAGGTCTGCATGTAGGTCACTGGAGAGGTTACGTTCTCAGTGACGTAGTCAGCAGATATAAAGTGCTGCAGGGTTATCAGGTACTGCATCCCATGGGCTGGGACGCATTCGGTCTGCCTGCAGAAAACTTCGCGATCAAAAACAACATCCATCCCAGCATTGCAACTGCAAACAACATTGCAAACGTAAAAAGACAGCTGCATGAAATCAGTGCAATTTATGATTGGGATAGAGAAGTAGATACAACAGATCCCAATTACTATAAATGGACACAGTGGATCTTCGTTCAGATGTTCAAACATGGTCTGGCTTATGAAAAAGAAATGCCTTTGAACTGGTGCCCTAGCTGTAAATGCGTACTGGCAAACGAAGAAGCTACCAACGGTACTTGCGAACGTTGCGGCGCTACTGTTACAAAGAAAAACCTGCGTCAGTGGATGCTGAAAATCACAGCATATGCTGATAGACTGCTGGAAGACCTGAAAACTCTGGATTGGTCTGACAAAGTTAAGAAGATGCAGTCTGACTGGATCGGCAAGAGCTATGGTGCAGAAGTAGACTTCAAAGTTGTAGGCAGTGACAAGAAAATCACAGTTTACACCACAAGACCTGATACACTGCATGGCTGTACTTTCATGGTACTGGCTCCTGAATATAAAGATATTCCCGAACTGACAACACCTGAATGCAAAGAAGCTGTTGAAAAATACTGCTTTGATGCATCCACAAAATCTTCCGTTGATCGTATGACCAACAAAGAAAAAACTGGTGTATTCACAGGCGCTTACTGTGTAAACCCTGTAAATGGCAAAGAAATCCCTGTTTGGGTAGCAGACTATGTATTGGCTGACTATGGTACTGGTGCCGTAATGTGTGTACCTGCTCATGACGAACGTGACTTCGAATTTGCTAAGAAATTCGATCTGCCTATCGTTCAGGTAATCCTGCCTGAAGGCGAAGAAGAAAAAGAGCTGACAGAAGCTTACACAGGTGACGGTGTGATCATCAACTCCGGCGACTGGAATGGTATGAAAGCTTTCGAAGCAAAAGAAAAGGTTCCTCATATTATGGAAGAAAAAGGTCTGGGCAAAAAGACCGTTAACTATAAACTGCGTGACTGGGTATTCTCCAGACAGAGATATTGGGGCGAACCTATTCCCATCGTTCACTGCGAACACTGCGGCGCTGTAGCTGTTCCTGAAGATCAGCTGCCCGTACTGCTGCCTCAGGTAGAATCCTACAAACCTACAGATACAGGTGAATCTCCTCTGGCTCACATCGACGAATGGGTAAATACAACTTGCCCGAAATGTGGTGGTCCTGCGAAGAGAGAAACAAATACAATGCCTCAGTGGGCAGGTTCTTCCTGGTACTTCCTGCGTTATGTCGATAACCACAATGACAAAGAACTGGCTAGCCAGGAAATGCTGAAAAAATGGGCGCCTGTTGACCTGTATGTAGGTGGTATCGAACATGCGGTTCTGCATCTGCTGTATGCTCGTTTCTATACAAAATTCCTGTATGACATCGGTGCAGTTCCTTTTGAAGAACCTTTCCAGAGACTGTTCAACCAGGGTATGATCACAAAGAACGGTAGCAAGATGAGTAAATCTCTGGGCAACGTTGTTTCTCCTGACGATCTGGTTCAGAACTATGGCTGCGACTCTCTGCGTATGTATGAACTGTTCGTAGGTCCCCCTGAAATGGATTGTGACTGGGACGACAGCGGTATCGACGGCGTATTCCGTTTCCTGAACCGTGTATGGAAACTGGTTTACAACAACAAAGACCTGAACGTAACAGCTTCCAAAGATATGGAATATCTGCGCAACAAACTGGTTTATGACATCACAAATCGTCTGGAAGCATTGACAATGAACACTGTTGTCAGCGGTTTCATGGAATACACCAACAAGATCATTGATCTGGGCAAAAAAGAAGGCGGCGTAGACAAACAGACACTGGAAACACTGGTTGTTCTGCTGGCTCCTTTCGCACCTCATATTGCAGAAGAACTGTGGAAAGAACTGGGTCATGCTGAATCTGTATTTGATGCAGGTTGGCCTGAAGTAGACGAAAGCAAACTGGTACAGGATACTGTAGAAATTGCTCTGCAGGTTAGTGGTAAATTCCGTGACACTATGGTTGTTTCCGTTGATGCAGACAAAGATTCCGTTCTGGCACAGGCTAAAGAAGTTCTGGCTTCTCGTCTGGAAGGCAAAACTATCGTAAAAGAAATCTATGTACCTGGCAAGATTGTAAACATTATTGCAAAATAATTTAGGTATATGTGAAAAAGAATAAGGCGGTTGTTCTCATAACAAATAAGGCAACCGTCTTATTTGTGTGTCTGAAAGGAGGTGTGATATGGAAGTCTATTTGCTTTCGCTGGCATCTTTACAAAAGGAAGAGATACAACAAAAAGTGGTAGATTTACTTTCGGAAACAGATCGTATTGGTATAGAAGAAATAAAATCACAGAAAAAGCGATTAACGTTTTTGGGAGGAAGAATTCTGCTGGAATATGTTGCCCATTTGCATGGATTAGATACCTTTCATCTAGCTTATGGAAAAAACGGCAAGCCTTACTTTTCTGATATTGGAGATTTTTTCTTCAGTATTTCTCATAGTGGAGATTATCTTATTTTGGCTTGGAGTTGTCACGAAATTGGCGTTGATATGGAACAAATCCGTAAGGAATTGCCTAGATTTCCAGAAAAGATGCTTTCACCAACAGATTTTTCCTTTTGGAAAAAGCAAAACGATTTGGATAAGATTAGATGTTTTTTTGAATTATGGACAAGAAAAGAAAGCTATACGAAATTACATGGTGACAGCATATTTCGAAAAGCAAAAGAACTTTCTGTATCGGATGGAGAGCAGTTTCGAGAGTTTATGGGAACACCAGCTTCCTATTTTCACACCTGCCAATGGGACGACTATATGATTTCCGTCAGCACTTTGGAGGAAAAGGCGCATTTGTCCATTAAAATTGTTACATTGGAGGAAATAATTCCTTAATAAATAATTAAACATTTCAATTTTGTCTTTCAAAATCCGTCAAAATCAAGTATAATGTAACATGACGAAAAAAAGAAAATCTAAAAGTAAGAGGACGAGAATATGAAATTTTATCCATATAAGAAAATCATGTGCGTTCTTCTTTCCGCTTTTATATTGACTGCTGTCATTCCTGACAGCCGTTTGGTATATGCGAAAACAGTCAAAGAACTGCAAGCAGAGAGAGAAGAACTTTCTAAAAAAACAGAGGAAGCTCTGGCAGCGATTGATGATCTGAAAGATAAACAGCTTTCTCTGGAAGAAGAATTGAATACAATGGACCAGGCAATGAACAGCATTCAGGCAGAATTGGACAAAGCTGAAGCAGACCTGGCAACCATTACAGCTTCATTGGAACAATGCCAGAAAGATCTGGAAGAAGCAACACAAAAACGTGACGACCAGTTTGAACTTCTTGGAAAACGTATGAAATATCTGCAGCAGAAAGGTGCAGCAGGATATTTGGAAATTTTATTGGATGCACAGAGCTTTTCTGATTTGTTTTTGCGTATGCAGTACGTAAATGACATTATGGCTTATGATAAGCAGATGTTAGATGAATTGCAGGAAATTCAGAACACGATTTCTGAAAAGAAAACGCAGATTGAAGAAGAAAAAGCTGCACAGGAAGAAATTGTTGCTGACTACAACGCAAAAATGGCTAGTATGCAGGAAGTTGTAAATGAGAAAAAGACTTTGATTGCATCTTATGAAAGCGATGTAAACAAATATGAAGAATTGGTAGAAGCTAATAAAAAAGCAGACCAGGAAGTTTTGAATCAGATTGCAAAACAGCAGGAAAGCACCACAGTATACTATACTGGTAACGGTACTTTGGGATGGCCTGTACCTTCTAAGAGTGCTTCTTCTTCCAGTTTGAGCAGTGGTTTCGTACAGAGAAGCAACCCTGTAACTGGCAGATGGGAATCTCATAGTGGATATGATATTCCAGCAGCTTATGGCGCTTCAATTGTTGCGGCAGAAAGTGGCGTTGTTACATATGCTGGTTGGATGAATGGGTATGGATACACAGTTATGATCAGCCACGGTGGTGGTTTGACTACATTGTATGGTCATAACTCATCTTTGACTGTTTCTAAGGGTCAGACAGTATCCAGAGGTCAAACCATTGCAAAATGCGGTAGTACCGGTAACTCTACGGGTAACCATTGTCATTTCTCCGTATTGGTAAATGGCTCTTATGTGAACCCGGCATCTTATCTGGGTGTACCGAATGTAAGTTATTAAAAAATAGGTTCATGGAACAGACAGCAGGCAAGGGAATTGTTTGTTGTCTGTTTTTTTACAGAATAATTAACCATAACTATATTATGTAAATAAATGGGACTATGAGGAAAGAAGCAACAGGTATAGATAAAGAATTATTACGTGTGATTGGAAATATTTTGAATATCTGTAAGATGAAAACAATTCAATTGATAAGATTAATATAAGAATTGTCTGCTTGAAAATATAGAATTGAAAATACAAAAAGTAAGTTGGAATTGCATTTAAATTTACTAGAACAAAATTTGTTTATATTATATTGAAAATGGAAGAAAAGTATAAAAGAAGTGGAAATGACAAAATGCAGAAACAAGATCCGTATGGATGGCAGCTATAGAGGCTCAAAGAGTCATTGGCATCATATCATTAATTTATATTACGTTTTCTTCGCAAAAGTTACGTTTTGCGAAGAATTACGATTTCGTTCTATAGGTCCCCTGTTTATGGTTTCATGTCTTAATCTGGGCAATTTTCAACATATTTGGCTATATAGCTATATAGCAACAGCACATAGATTTATCATTTCACCTATGTGCTGTTGCCAGAAAATTTTTTTAAATTAAATTCTGAATGGTTTCAAATATGTTTTCATCTGCTTTAATTTTTTCGTTGCCACCGATGGTACAGATATTAGATATCTCTGACAAATCTTTTAAGAATCCACTGAATTGCCGAATGTCATCCGCGGTGGTTTCTAAAATTTCCATACGTTCTTTTTGGCGCATTTCCTGTGTTGTACCTGTAAAATACATGGCTGCTGCGTAATCCATCAGTTCAGCATTTGTTTTTGGCTGATCAAAACGATTGATGGTTCCCAGCAGATATTTTGTCATCTGGCGTTCATCTGCCTGGAAATCAGCAATTTCTTCCCAAAGATGGTCATAAATATCATAGGTATTTTTCAGGTTTGGATCACGGTATGAATAAAAATAAATGCTGCCATTTCTCTGGAAATTACAGCCGCAGCCGTATGCGCCGCCTTGAATACGAATATGTGTCCAGAGATATTCCAATGTCAGTATGGTTTTTAAAACCTGCATTTTGCCACTGTATTTCTGCTGCATTTCTGCCAAATCCCATGCCTTGATATTGTATTGTACACGAGATGCTATGGAGAAAGCTTCTTTTCGAGGAACTGCAGTAAATCGCTCTCCTTCTCCCCTGCACTCTTCTGTATACAATTCGTGGACAAAATCAATAAATGTCTTTGTCAGATGTTCGGATTTAGATGGATCACATCCAAGAATTGCAGTAACATTTTCCTTAGTAAATACCAATTTTGCTGTTTTTTCTAATTGTGCAGTAACAAATGCAGGATTTTCATCCAGAAGATTTTCGATTTCCCTTAAGAAATGAAAATAAGCAATACCGGATGTCTGTTCTTTTACAGCTGCGCCAGCAGAAACAGCACTGCGGCTCCGATAGATTGCTGCCAAGTGGGATTGATTCTGGAAGAAGGATTCGCCTTTTAATCTTGCAGATTGTACGATTTTTTTCAGACTTTGTACAGCGGTATAATCACTGCTGAAAATGACTTCTTTGATAAAATCAAAAGCTTTTGTCAGATCTTCAGAAAGCACCTTGAAATTGATGCCAACAAAAGCACGATATTCCTGCTGATTTTTACTGTAAATATCATTAGAGAAAGAAAGTCCGCCAAAAATCTGGTCGATCTTTTTAGGCAAAGCTGCAAAATCTGTTTTTTGGGTATCTAACTTGCTGAGAACTTCCGCAAGCAGTCCAGAATACGGAACAAGTTCTTTAGGCAAATGATTTGTTTCAAAGCAAATTTCAACATAATCAATTCCTTTTGCTTGCAATGGCAGATGGATGAAAGGAACATCCTCTTGTTTTTCTTCTGTAAATGTTATTTTCTGCGGCTCCGGAGAAATGTCTTCTCTTTGCAGCAATGGAATCTGTGCCAATATTTCGGGTGTGTCCTCTGTATCCTGGAAATCAGAAAGAGCCTTTTTGTCTTCTGTTAACTGCTGTTTTTCCGCAGGTGTCATTGCTGCGATGCGTGCAGAAATCTTTTCTGCAAAGGCAGCATCGTCTTTCTGCTGTTTGCCTTCTTCAGGCATAAATATAATCCATGTTTTTTCCGAATTGTCCAAAAGAACTTCTTTTATAAACTGCTTCAAATATCCGTTTTTGATCTCTGCTTTTAATTCCTCAAATATTTCAATCTGACGCAGACTTTCAAAGGGATTTTCTCCATGCAGCCAGCTTTTCATCAAACGTGTGTTGTAAATAAGACCTTTAGGTCTGGAACCATAATCTTCTTCACGGAGCAAAAATTCCAGTTTTTTGATGCCGCCCTGGAGAAGTTCAGGATCAAAATCGTGGATAGACAAATCCTTGAGAACATCTTCAACAATTGCTTTGAATTTTTCGGCATCTTGTTTTCTGCCTTTTTTGGCGATGATGCTGTAAATCATTTCATATGTGGAAGAATCAAAGTAACCCTCAGCTTCTTCACAAACGTCTGCGTCACGAAGTGCGTTTTTCAAAGGTGAAGCATTTGTTTCCAGCAAAAGATAACCTACTAGCTGCATCGCCAATATCCGTTTCGGGTCTGTACATTTTCCTACCTTAATATTATAGGCAAAATAACCTTTGTCCAGATCTTTTTCATTCTCTTCTGCGGGATAAGTATCACTGATCCATTCCATAGCATGTGGAACAGTTGTTTCTGTAATGACCGGCAGATCATTGGATTCTGTAAAGTCAGACAGATATGCCGAATCAATGTGTTCCAAGCAGGAGAAAACATCCATATCCCCATAAAGATAGAAATATGCATTGGATGGATGATAGTATTTTCTGTGGAAATCCAGAAATGCTTCATAAGTCAAATTAGGGATGGCGTCAGGATCCCCACCGGATTCCATGCCGTATGTGGTATTGCCAAACATGCTGCGTGCAATCACGCCAGCAAGTCTGCTTTCAGGATCAGATAATGCCCCTTTCATTTCGTTAAAGACAACGCCTGTGATCTCCGGAGAATTTCCGCCATCTGCATAACGCCAGCCTTCTTGCAGAAAAATCCCTTTCTTGGTGTAAATATTAGGATAAAAAACTGCATCCAGATATACATCCATCATATTGTGAAAGTCTTTTTCATTGCAGCTGGCAATGGGATACATGGTCTTATCTGCATATGTCATAGCATTCAGAAATGTATTCAAAGAGCCTTTTGCCAATTCGTTGAATGGATCCTTTGCCTGATACTTCCGAGAGCCGCACAGCACAGAATGTTCTAGAATATGAGGTGTTCCGCAATCGTTATCAGGCGGTGTTTTAAAGGAAACAGAAAATACTTTATTGTTATCTTCTGTTTCGATATAGCAAAGTCTAGCGCCACTTTTCAAATGGGTAAACAGATATCCTGTGGCAGAAATATCTTCCAATTTTTCGCTTTTTTTCAATTGAAAACCATGATAAATCTGGTTTATTTCTAGTGACTTCATATGAAATCCCTCCTTTTGCTTTACTAGTTTATCATAGATTCAGGTTTTTTTGCAAATTTTCATATTTTTTTATAAAATGGATTGACAAACAGAAGTTTCTAAATTATAATAATTATCAAGTAACAATAGTTTACTTCGATTTTACATATATTTTAAATTCAAGGAGGAAAATGATTATGAAAAAATTTGTTTGTTCCGTATGTGGTTATGTTCATGTTGGTGACTCTGCTCCTGCAGAATGTCCTGTTTGCCATGTTGGCGCTGATAAGTTCGTTGAACAGAAGGAAGGCGAAATGGAATGGGCTGCTGAACACGTTGTAGGTGTTGCACAGGGTTCCAGCGAAGACATCATGGCTGACCTGAGAGCTAACTTCGAAGGCGAATGCACAGAAGTTGGTATGTACCTGGCTATGGCAAGAGTTGCTCATAGAGAAGGCTACCCTGAAGTAGGTCTGTACTATGAAAAAGCTGCTTGGGAAGAAGCTGAACATGCTGCTAAATTTGCAGAACTGCTGGGCGAAGTTGTAACAGACTCCACAAAGAAAAACCTGGAACTGCGTATCGATGCTGAAAACGGTGCTTGCGCTGGTAAATTCGATCTGGCTAAACGTGCAAAACTGGCTAACCTGGATGCAATCCATGACACAGTACACGAAATGGGTCGTGACGAAGCTAGACACGGCAAAGCATTCTTGGGTCTGTACAACAGATACTTCAAATAAGAATCAGGAACATATACAAGGATGGGATGAAATATTCCCATCCTTTTTTATTTCACTCCCCCACTTTCTTTAAAAGATTTTTATGAAGATATGTATTTATATATTGACAATTATCGATGTGTTTTATGTACTTATATAGACAAATATAAATATGAGGTGAGAACATGATGGAACAACCGAATCAACTGGCAAAGATTTTTAAAGCCCTTGGAGATGAAAACAGATTGCGGATTTTAGGAATGCTTCAGGGTCAGGAAAGATGTGCTTGTATGCTGTTAGATGAAATGCATATTACGCAGCCTACCCTCTCCCATCATATGAAAATTCTGTGTGATGCAGATTTGGTGGTAGGAAGAAAAGAAGGCAAATGGATGCACTATCGATTAAATGCTGATCAATTTGAAAAAATCGCTGCATTTTTACAGACAACTGCTGAAATGAAGAAAGATGACGTAATTTTTACAAGTGAAGAATAAAAAATTATATTTCTTTATTCAATAAATAGATAAATTTAAATATATAAATGTATTGGAGGTTATTCATTTGGAAGTATGGAATTTCATTCAAAATCAAATTCTTGGCATGAAATGGCTAAATGTTATCATTGGCAATTTACTCTCTAGATTGGGATTGGACTTGGAAAGCAGACTTGGAGGAAGTTTGCAATTCTTCTTTTATGATGTGATCAAAATCTTCATTTTGCTTTCTGTATTGATTTTTGGTATTTCTTATATTCAAAGTTATTTTCCGCCGGAAAGAACAAAACAAATCTTGTCAAAGTTTCGTGGAATATCAGCCAATATTTTTGCTGCACTGCTGGGAACCGTAACACCTTTTTGTTCCTGTTCATCCATTCCCCTTTTCATTGGATTCACTAGTGCAGGCTTGCCGGTTGGGATTACGTTTTCTTTTTTGATTTCCTCTCCACTGGTAGATCTTGGTTCTTTGATTTTGATTACCAGCATTTTCGGACTTCAAATTGCCGTGGCTTATGTCATTGTTGGATTGGTATTGGCTGTGTTGGGTGGCCTTCTGATTGAAAAAATGGGCATGGAGGCTTATGTGGAAGATTTTATCCGCTCTGCCCCTGCAATTGATTTAGAAGCCGAATCTTTGACACGAAGAGATCGAATTATATATGCCAAAGAGCAGTTGGCATCGACTATAAAGAAGGTAGCACCGTATATTTTTGTTGGTGTAGGGATTGGGGCTGCCATTCACAATTTCATTCCAACAAGATATGTGGAAGCACTTCTGGGAGGCAGTCATTGGTATTCCGTTCCCCTTGCCACTCTGGTTGGTGTTCCCATGTATGCTGATATTTTTGGCGCAATACCCGTAGCAGAAAGTCTGTTTGCTAAGGGCGCTGGACTAGGTACTGTCTTATCCTTTATGATGGCTGTAACAGCTCTTTCCCTGCCTTCTTTGATTATGCTGAGAAAGGCAGTGAAACCTAAGCTGCTGTTTACATTTACCGTTATCGTTACAATTGGTATTATTTTTATTGGTTATTTATTTAATGCTTGCGCATTTATGTTTTAAATTAGAAAGGAGTTTTCAAAATGGGTTTATTTGGTAAGAAAAAAACGGAAAAAGTAGAGGTATCTTCCTTGGTAAAAATCTTAGGAAGCGGCTGTGCAAAATGCAACACCTTGGAAGATAACACAGTAGAAGCCTTGAAGATGCTTGGCAAAGAAATGCCTGTAGAACATGTTACAGATTTCAGCAAAATTGCCGCATATGGCGTTATGACAACCCCTGCATTGGTGTATGACCAAAAGGTATTGATTGCTGGCAGAGTGGCAAAAGCAGAAGAAATTGCGGAATTGTTAAAGGAGGTTATGGCATGAGTTGTCCTAATGTTACAGAATGCGCTTGTCCTAAAATAACCTGCCCTAATCATGGAAAATGTTGCGACTGCGTGAAAAAACACAGAGATACAGATAGCCTTCCCTTCTGTCTTTTCCCGGATAACGGCGGGGACAAAAGCAATTACAACCACTATGTTGTATTGAAAAAACGCTTCGAAAAAGAAGCATAATATAGAACCACTGTCAGAAAGCTGGCAGTGGTTTTTATTTTGCAATGATGCCACAAAAAAGAGCCAAAGGATAAATCCTTTGGCTCTCAAAATATCTCTGTGAATCAGATAAGAAATTATTCGTTATCTACTTTGTACATGTGTTTGATCAGGTCCAGAGCTTTGTTGCTGTAACCCCATTCGTTGTCATACCATGCAACCAGTTTTACGAAGTTGTCGTTCAGAGCGATACCAGCTTTTGCGTCGAAGATGGAAGTATGTGCATCAGACAGGAAGTCGGAGGATACAACATCTTCATCTGTGTATTCCATGATGCCTTTCATTTCGTTTTCGCAAGCATGTTTGATAGCTGCTTTGATTTCTTCGTATGTTGCGGGTTTTTCCAGACGGCATGTCAGGTCAACAACAGATACGTCGATTGTAGGTACACGGAAGGACATACCTGTCAGTTTGCCGTTCAGGTGAGGGATAACTTTACCTACAGCTTTTGCAGCACCTGTGCTGGAAGGGATGATGTTTGCAGAAGCAGCACGACCGCCTCTCCAGTCTTTCTTGGAAGGACCGTCAACTGTTTTCTGTGTAGCTGTTGTGGAATGAACTGTTGTCATCAGACCTTCTACTACACCGAAGTTATCGTCGATAACTTTTGTCAGAGGTGCCAGGCAGTTTGTTGTGCAGGATGCGTTGGAAACGATTGTCATATCTTTTGTATATGTTTCGTTGTTTACACCCATAACGAACATAGGAGCGTCTGCGGAAGGAGCGGAAATGATAACTTTTTTCGCGCCACCGTTGAAGTGAGCAGATGCCTTATCCATTGTTGTGAACAGACCTGTGGATTCCAGTACGTATTCAGCACCAGCTTCTTTCCAAGGGATGTCTTTGGGATCCATGCAGTTGAAAACTGTTACTTCATGACCTTCAACAACCAGTTTGCCGTCTTTTGCTTCCATTTTGCCGTTGAAACGACCGTGTGCGGAATCGTATTTCAGCATGTACATCATGTAATCCAGATCGATGAAAGGATCATTTACTGCAACAACCTCTACATCGCCTCTTTCGATCGCAGCACGAAATACCAGACGACCAATACGACCAAATCCGTTAATACCAACTTTTACCATATTCAATTCCTCCTCTTTTTTCTTTTCAATGATGCGGCTGCGAATTTATCTCGGCAGTGCAACCGCCCACTTCCATAGTATACCACAAAATTTCATTTCTACAAAGAAAATCTTTGCATTTTTTTGGAATTTTTTGCGTATTTTTTCTTGAATCTGCCTGTTTTCTCAGATTTTGCCCCAATATTGTATGCATTATACCTTTTATTCCGAGAAAAACAGTTTTTTTAGTATTCTTCGTTGGTGAACATATCAATGATTGACAAGGTTAACATACCCGCTGCTACTGCCAAAGATACTGCGCTCAATACCAATTTTGCTACTTTCATATCCAATCCTTCCTTTCTGAAAAATCCGTTGCAATTTATTTGGAAATATTTTATCATGGATATCAACCGAAGTAAAATAGAATCCGAAAAAATAATGATTTTCTTACAAAATGAGGTGTTTTTATGATTTTTATTGGCGGCATCAATACGGCACAGAAAGCCCTTGACTTTATACAAACCATTATCTGCAAAAAATGCGGTCGTTATGGCAGTATTTCCGTATTTATGACCTATACTTGCTTTACGTTCTTTTTCATTCCGATTTTCAAGTGGAATCGGCAGTATTTTGCTGTGTCTAGTTGCTGTAATACAGTATTTTCCATTCCGAAGGAAAAAGGCGAAGCCATTGCCAGAGGAGAATCTGTGACGTTGGAAGACGATGATTTGACCATTATTGGGTCTAATCCTTATCAGGATCATCATTGCCCCGAATGTGGTTACTTACTGTCTGATGATTTTACATTTTGCCCGAAATGTGGCCGCAAAATAGATTGATAAGAGAAAAGGATTTCCTCCAGTTTGGGGTGAAATCCTTTTTTATTATCCTCTTTGATTCCTGTATTTTTCTCGCATTTGCGATAATACACGTTTCTCAATTCTGGAAACCTGTACTTGTGATATGCCAAGGCGTGCAGCAATTTGGCTTTGAGTCAAATCTCCAAAATAACGCAGCATTAAAATCTGCCGCTCTCTCTGTGGTAGTGTGTTTAAGGCTTCTTCCAGAAACAGCCGGTTTACAATTTCTTCTTCTTCCCTTTTCCCAAGTCTGTCTTCCAACTCTGTCTTTTTGCCGTTTTCTCCTTCAAACAAAGATGTGGATAGGCTTTCCACATCTTTTGTTGCTTCCAATGCAGGCAAAAGTTCTTCTAAAGCGATTCCAAGACCATCTGCCAATTCCTGCAGTGTAATATCGCGACCCAGGTCTTTTGTCATTTTTTCCCGCATTTGCGCCGCTTGTGCTGCCAGAGTTTTGAGTGTACGGCTGACTTTCAGCATGCCGTCATCCCTGCAAAAACGACGAATTTCTCCCATAATCATAGGAACAGCATAGGTGGAGAATTTTACATCATAGGTAAAATCAAAATTATCGATACATTTAAGTAGACCAATGGCACCAATTTGGTACAAATCCTCTGGGTCATATCCCCGTCCATAAAAGCGTTTTACAATATTCCAAATCAATCCTGCATTTTCCCGAAGTATAATTTCTTTTGCTTCCTGATTTCCTTCCTGTGCCTGACGAATGAATTCCCGTGTTCGATCCAAGGCTGTCACCTCATTCCGTTTTGAGGTCTTTTTCCATATATACTCTGGTACCGAAATGTGGAATACTTTCTACACGCATTTTGTCCATAAAAGTTTCCATGATGGTGAATCCCATGCCGGAACGTTCTAGTTCAGGCTTTGATGTATACAGAGGTTCCATTGCCTGCGCAATGTTTGGTATACCAATGCCTCTGTCAGCCACTTCTATCTGTAGTCTATTTTCATCGTATGCACAAAACAGCTCAACGGTTCCGCCTTTTCCTTCATACCCGTGAATGATGGCGTTTGTAACTGCTTCTGACACTGCTGTTTTTACATCTGTGATTTCTGCCAATGTGGGATTCAGCTGAGCAAAGAATCCTGCTGCCACCAATCTGGCAAAGGCTTCATTTTCTGAAACAGCGTCGAAAAAAATCCGCATTTGATTTTTCATTTCTGATTTCCCCCTTTCAAATCCGCAAGAGCGGCTTCTTCTGTTTCAAAAAACGGAAAAAGTTTATCAAGGGCAGATAGACGAAAAATCTCTCTAACACGATCACTGGGGCAAGCAACGGCAATTCTGCCGCCCAAACGCTGTACCAGTTTATACCGTCCAATGAGCACGCCAATGCCGGAACTGTCCATAAATGATACTTGTGCAAAACTGAACAAAATACTTCGGCTGTTGGTGCTTTCCAATGCCTGATCTACCTGCTGACGCAGCATTTCACAGGTATGATGATCTATGTCACCGCAAATTTTTACCATCAAAATATGATCCAATGTTTTCCATGTTATCTCCATAATTTTCCTCCTCTCGACTTCCACTATACCTGATTTTGTCTTGATTTTTTGATGTTTCGTCCTGCAAATTCTGCCATGTCCTCTCTTGTCCCTGCGAAAAAGGACAGATTCAAACATTCTCTGACAGGCACAGACAAAAGGGCATCTGCATAGAATAAATCAATCGCAAAAACGGGGGTGGCGATTTTGCTGCTGGCATTTTTTTGTCTGATGGGAGCATGTGCATGTAGTGGAAGCGGATCTTTTCCAAAACCGCTTTCTTCTCAGGAGGAACAGAAAACGCTGGAGATTTACTTTCAAGGTACGGAAAAAGAAAAAGCAGAGGCAAAAGAAAGGCTAATTTTACACAATCTGCGCTTAGTAGCACACATTGCTAAAAAATATACCACTTCTCCAAAAGATACAGAGGAAATGATTTCTATCGGAACAGTTGGGCTGATCAAAGCCATTCAGACTTTTAAACCAGAGAAGAAAAGCAAGTTGGCGTCTTACGCATCCAGGTGCATTGAAAATGAAATCCTGATGCATTTACGCGCTGTCAAGAAAACCCAGAACGAAATTTCTCTTTATGAACCTGTAGGGACTGATCGCGATGGAAATGAAATTGTTATGCTGGATATCATCAATACAGATGCACCCGATTTTGCAGCTGAATTGGATTTTGCCATAGAATCTCAAAAATTGATGGTCGCCATCGAGAAAGTTCTGACACCGCGGGAACGATTTGTTGTATGCCTGAGATATGGATTAGGCAAATATGATGCACTGACCCAGCAGGAAATAGCCAGAAAACTTGGTATCTCCCGTTCGTATGTTTCCAGAATTGAAAAAAAGGCACTGCAGAAACTTTGCCGTGCCTTAGAGCATAAACAGGGCTAATGCCCTGATACATAAAGAAAAAGCAGGCGATAAACACCTGCTTCTATAAATCGTATGAAATTAGAAATGCTTCCCTTCTGCAATGATGCGCAGCTGATTTTTCAGCAATGCCACTTCATCTTCCGTAAAACACTTCAACACTTCTTCATTGACTTCATCTATGATTTTGGATATGGGTTCCTGCAATGCTTTTCCTTTCTCTGTAGGTACTACACGCACTTCCCGTCTGTCATCCCGATTGATTACACGGTCAATAAGTCCTTTTTTCTGCATTCTATCCAGTACACCAGAAATGGTGGAAGTTTCCAGACAAAGAATCTCAGAAATCTGCTTTGGTGTTGCGAATTCACGCTGCCAAAGACAACTCAGCACCCCATACTGAGAAGGTGTTACATCATATTCCGATAACTTTCCGTTCAGATACTGAAACACAGAATGCTGTGCAGTTGTGAGCAAGTAGTTAATACATTGTGTTAATTCCATAAGCCCTATCCTTTTCCTTTACTAAATTGTTACACTTATTAGCATAAATGGAAATCCATTGAAAATCAAGTTTTTTTATTTCGTATCCGAAAGAAATTTACGCATCATATCAAAAGGCTGTACTGGCTGGGAGAATTTCACTCGCAGTTTTTCCTGAGGATGCGGTGCAGATTCAACAGATTCGCCAGCTTCATTATAAATTTCTGTTACGGTCATAGAGAATGAAGGACCTTTTGCAGGCATCACTTCAATTTCTTCGCCTACAGAGAATTTATTGCGCTGTTCAATCCATGCATAGCCTTCTGCATCACTTGCTTCCTGTACCACGCCAATGAAGTCATAAGGGCGGATATAAGAATTATTGGTATAAACCTGCTGGTTACCGTCGGGTCTGCCATAGTAGAATGCAGTTGTGTAATCGCGATGGCTTGCTTTGGATACTTCATCCAGATAGTATTCGCGTTTCTGTTCATATTTTGCTGGATCTTCAAAGTAATCATCAATTGCCTGACGATATGCTTTAATAACCGTACCAACATAGAAAGGTGTTTTCATTCTGCCTTCGATTTTCAGGCTGACAACGCCTGCATCGATCAGATCAGGAATATGGTCGATCATGCAAAGGTCTTTAGAGTTATAGATATATGTGCCTCTTTCGTTTTCTTCGATGGGCATATATTCGCCGGGACGTGTTTCTTCTACCAGGTGGTATTTCCAGCGGCAGGGATGTGCACAAGCACCTTTATTGGCGTCACGACCGCTGAGGTAATTGCTTAGCAGGCATCTGCCGGAATAGGAAATGCACATCGCGCCATGCACAAAGGCTTCGATTTCCATATCCGCAGGAATTTTTTCACGGATTTCACGAATTTCACGGAGAGAAAGTTCTCTGGCAACAACCACGCGTCTTGCTCCCAGCTGATACCACATACGAGCACTCTGGTAGTTTGTGTTGTTTGCCTGTGTAGAAACATGGATTTCCAGATCAGGTGCCGCTTCTCTTGCTACAGCAAATACTCCCAAATCAGAAATCAGTACAGCGTCTGCACCCAGTTCGTAGATTTCTTTGAAGTAGTCAGCCATGCCTTCAAAATCCGCATTGTGAGCAAAGATATTAGCTGTGACATATACTTTCGCGCCATGTTCATGGGCAAAGCGGATACCTTCCGCCATAGCTTCTTTATCGAAATTTTTCGCTTTTGCACGCAGGCTGTATGCTTCACCGCCGATGTAAACAGCATCAGCGCCATACAGTACCGCGATTTTTAATTTTTCCAGATCGCCGGCAGGTGCCAGCAATTCCGGCTTGATTTTATTCTGCATCATTTTGTTCTCCTTCTAGTGTTACAGGAATTTCTTTCTTTTTATAGCAAAGTGCCATGCCGTCCCCGATGGGAATGATGGAAGTTTCCAATGCGTCATTATGTGTAATATCCCACAGGAAGTTCCGCAGGCGTTTGTGGATGGTTCTCTGTCGTCTTGGTACGCTGAAACGGGTCTGCGCAATGGTGCCGCCCTGCAGAACGTCATCTACGATAAGCAGACCACCTACAGGAAGCAGACGCAGGCAGTGCGGCAGGAAATTGCCATACTGCCCTTTTGCCGCATCCAGGAAAATCACATCATAAGGACCTTCCAGCGTGGGCAGGATATTTGCCGCATCGCCTTCCAGAATTTTGATTTTGTTTTCCAGTCCCATTCGTTTGATGTTTACTCTCGCGTCTTTCAGCATCACTTCAAACCGGTCAATGGTTGTTACGGTACCGTCTTCTGGCAGGTAGCGGCACATAAGTCCCGCAGAAAATCCCACAGCAGTACCGATTTCCAAAATATGTTTTGGCTTCTGCATAGTCAAAAGCACACTCAAAAGTCTTGCTGTTTCCAGCGGGATGATGGGCACTTCTGCCGCAATGGCTTCCCGCTGGATTTCCCCCAGAACACCATCATACATGGGCTGTACCGTACGCAGATAAGCGTTCATGGTATCGTCTGTTACATAATTCATTCTTTGTTCGCTCCTCAAAATTACTGTGTCAGGCTTGCCTGGTATTTTTCTTTAGCAGCCAGGAATTCTTCATTGGTCTTGCAGAATACATGGTTGCTCTTGCCAGCTGCCTCTACCACATAATACAAATAGTCGTTATCTTCTGGATACAAAGCTGCTTTAAAGGATGCTTCCCCAGGGTTGGAGATAGGTCCCAAAGGCAGACCTTTGTTCAGTCGGGTATTATAAGGAGAATCTGTCTGTAAATCTTCCTGTGTCAATTCGCCGCCTGTTTTACCAACGGCATACAGAACAGTTGCGTCAATACCCAAAGACATATCCTGTTCCAAACGATTATAGATAACGCCTGCAGCTCTTGCGCGTTCTTCATCCAGTGTGATTTCTTTTTCAATCATAGATGCAATGGTAACAATTTCATCCAATGTATGACCGCTTGCTGCAACAGCATCCTGATATTCCTGTGTATACATCTGTTCAAAGCGATCCAGCATCATGGAAATGATTTCATGAGCGGTCATATTTTCTGTCAGGAAATAAGTATCCGGGAAAAGATAACCTTCCAGACGGTATTCACGATCAGGCAGATCCTTCAGGAAACTGTGAGGAAATGTACCTGTATTGGCTTCGTTGATAAATTCTTCTGCCGTGC
Organism: Anaerotignum lactatifermentans DSM 14214; assembly: GCF_900142265.1. GTDB lineage: Bacteria > Bacillota > Clostridia > Lachnospirales > Anaerotignaceae > Anaerotignum > Anaerotignum lactatifermentans. The sequence goes on from NZ_FRAH01000048.1 coordinate 20,419, forward strand.
AGATGCCTGTTTCAGCCACACGATCTGCAATCTGTTTTACAGTGTATCCTTCTGGAATAGTCAGTTTATTCTTGGTGCTGACTTCCCCGGACTGCAGAAGTGCCATGATCTGTGTTGGTGTCATACCTGTATCCACATCATAAGTACCCATCTGATAAGTACCGTCATAGCCATTGATTTTACTGCTTAAGCGGAATGTAAAGGTATTGGAAATCAATCCCTGTTCTTTCAGAATATTCGCAATATCCGATGTGGTAGAACCAGAAGGAATGGTAACAGAAACGGTTTCACCAGTGAGGTTTTCTGTGCTGCCATCCATCATCATGATGCTTTTCATGAACTGGAAAGAACAGAAGCCAATAATGAAGGCAACCACAAGAACAATAAAGCCTTTGAAGCCTTTTGTCATTTTCCGCTTATGTTTTTTCTGTTTGGAACGATCTGACATGGTTCGGCTGCTGGGTTCACGATATACCGTTTCTCTATGCGCATTTTCTCTGCGTGTAGTATCCCGTCGTGTTGTTTCTTTACGGGCAGTTTCTCTGCGTTCCCTTGCAGGTTCACTTTTCCGGTACATGGCAGTTTCCTGCAGTTCCCTTTCGATTCGGCTGTTCCATTCATCTTCTCTGGAAGCTCTGCGTGGAACATATGTGTTTTCAAATTCCGCATCTCTTTTGGGTACTTTGGTAATGCCGGTTTCCTCTGTGATCAGAGGCTCTGTCGGTTTTTCTTCTTTCACTTTCGCTTTTTCCCGTGGTACAGCAGTGCGGGAAGAATGCTGTCCATAATAGGTAGTATTGCTTCTGTCCCTGCGGGGAAAATAAGTGGTGGAAAATTCTTCTTCCATATCTCTTTGCATCGAACGTCGCTGTTCAGGTGTGCGGCTTTGCTGCTGGCTTGCCTGTTCATCGCTTCGATTGCTGTGTTCATCCATATCTAGCTTCCTCCTTTGATTTCTCAATCTTACTTATTATACCTTTTTCCTTCATTTCCGACAACCTTTTCTTTACTGTTGTATTATATTTAAAAAAATCCTAAAAAATCCTGTAGATTTTCAAAGAAACTTGCAGAAAATTCCATACCTGATATAATGAAATACAGACTGAAAGCAGAGGTGTGTAACATGAATTATATAGAATCAATCAAATATTTGGAAGAGGAAGTGGGATTTGCTTCTGTCCCTGGATTATCCCGTATTCAGGCTTTGTTGAAAAGGCTTGGCAATCCTGAAAAAAAACTGCGCTGCATTCATGTAGCTGGAACCAATGGCAAAGGTTCTGCTGTGGCAATGCTTTCTTCTGTGCTGCGTGAAAGCAGCTGTAAAACAGCTTCCTACACTTCACCACATCTGCATCGTTATAACGAACGGTTTGTTATCAATGGTCAGGAAATTTCTGATGAACAGTTTGCGGCAGAAATCACCCTGATGCGTCATCATTGTGAAGCAATGGCAGCGAACGGAGAAGATGTGCCCACACTTTTTGAAATTGTAACCGCAGCTGCTTTTCATTATTTTGCTGAAGAAAAAGTTGATATTGCGGTCATGGAAGTTGGACTGGGCGGTACATATGATGCAACCAATGTCATTGAAGCACCCCTTTTGAGTCTGATTATGTCCATCAGCATGGACCATATGGATTATCTCGGAAATACACTTTCTGATATTGCCCGTGAAAAATGCGGAATCATCAAGAAAAATTGTCCTGTGGTGTTGTATTCTCAGGAAAAAATAGTATATAATATGGCTAAGGAAATGGCACAAGCCCTTTCCGCACCTTTTTACTGTGAAACTGAAAATCAGATTTCCGTTCATAAACAGGATTTTGACGGAACAATTTTTTCCGTGAAAAATCATCTTATTGATTATCAAGAATTGACACTGCCCCTTCCGGGCGATTACCAGATTGCCAATTGTATAACCGTATTGAATGCCTGTGCGATTTTGCAGCAACTTGGGCTGCCTCTGACAGAAGAAACCATTCGCAGAGGAATTTTGCATGCTTTCTGGCATGGACGCATGGAAGTTTTAAAACAGCATCCACTTGTGCTTTTGGATGGCGCCCATAATGCAGATGGTATTGCAAAACTGGCACAATCCCTCCCGCATTATGTGAATGGGAGAAAAATCACACTGGTACTTGGTGTATTGGGTGATAAAGAATACCCTTTGATGTTGTCGGAAATTTTTCCACTGATTCATCAAGCTGTTTTAACAGAGCCTTTGAGCGAAAGAAAACTAGATTTGGATTCTTTGGCGAAAGCAACAGCACATTTCCATAAACCAGTGATACTGGAAAAAGAAATTCCACGGGCTTTTGACCGCGCTTTGGAAATTACAGATGAAAACGATATGATACTGTGCTGCGGTTCTTTATACATGATTGGCGAAATTCGAGAATATATACTTTCATTGTGATTGGAGGAATATATAAATGTTGAACTTTAAAGAAGAATTGAAAAAATACCAGCCTTTGATGGAGCTGGATGATATACAAAGTGCCCTGCAGCCTTCTCAGATGCAGGATCTGCTGGATATTTTACAGCATATTGCGAAAGAAAACAAATCACAGGATACCTCTGCCAGCCAGGCTGAGGAAGCGTAAAGGAGTCGATGGATATGAAATGCCCTAACTGTGGCAATACTGTTCCAAATGGCTTTCTCTGCCCTTCCTGCGGTGTAGATACATATATCTTTAAAAAAGCACGTAATGCTTCCATTCGTTTATATAACGATGGTTTGGAAGCGGCTTTGGCGCAGGATCTTTCTGCGGCGGCTACCTTGTTGGAACAAAGTATTTTATTTGATAAGAACAACTATCAGGCGCGTAATCTCCTTGGGTTGGTTTATGCAGAAACCGGACGGATGGCAGATGCTTTGAAGCATTGGATTGTCAGCAATTCTTTGGTCAGCGAAAATAACCCTGCTGCCGGATATATTGAATATTTGCAGAAACATGCCAGAAAGATGGATCAATATAATGATGCTGTGCGTTTGTACAATCAGGCACTGCATTATCTCCATCAGGGAAGCGATGATCTAGCCATTATTCAGTTGAAAAAGAGTCTGGACCTAAGTCCTGGATTTATTGATGCCAATAACTTGATGACTTTATGTTGTCTGATGGAGCATAATGAAAAACGTGCGCAGCACTTTATAGATGCAGTATTGCGTAAAGATGTGAATAACCCCATTGCTCTTCGCTATAGTCAGGAACTTGGTAAGGAACGTAGAGGTTCTGTTGGCAAGCAGAAAAAACGTGCTGCGGGTGCAGAGGTTGCACAGGGAATTTCTGTGAAAAAAACAGACAGTGCTCCCCCTATGCCCCGTTATAAACGTTCTGAAAAGAAAAAGATCGGTGCATTAGAACACCGTGATTTGATTGCCTTTGGTGTTGGTATTGTGGCAACAGCACTTGTTTTGCTTGTACTGGTATTGCCAGCAATCAATGAAAATAAGGATAAAACCATCGAAACATTACAGGCACAGGTAGAAAGTTATCAGGGCGAGACCAATATGACACCTGAAGAAGTATTGGCAATGCGCGAAAAAGTAACCACACTGGAAGCAGAAAATAAACAGCTTCGCAGCGAGGAAACAAAACAGGCAAATCTGGAATTACTGGAAACAGCAGTTTCTCAGCTGAATGATAAGCAATTTGAAGAATGTGTTGCTACATTAGACAGCATTGAAACAGTTGGGTTTAGTGATGAAGATTTACAGAAATACGAATCTGTGAAAACAGAAGCTTATCCGCAGGCTGCGAATTCCTTATATACCAAAGGAAAGAGTGAATTTTTGAGCAATAATTTCACAGATGCAAAGCCTTATCTGGAAAAGTGCTTGAACTACACAACATCAGAAAACTTCATTGATGATGCCTATTACTATTTAGCCAAAATCGCAGAAGAAGAAAAGGATACTGCTAAAGCTAAAGAATATTATGAAAAGATCAAATCCACATATCCAGATTCTAATCAGATTGAAAATGTAAATTTGGCACTGGAAAATCTGAATAGCGCATCATAATTGGAAATTTTTTTAAACACATAAAAAGGTCGTTCTATCATATTTCTGATGGAACGACCTTTTGTTATGCTTCCAAATATTTTATGTTTCACATTGCGCTGCTTGTTTTCGATCACTTGCCTGCATAACGAGTTTCAACAAAATTGGTGTGATTAGTGTTGTTACGATAACAACAAGGACAATGGCAGGGAAAAGCGAATCGGATATCAGTCCAGCCTGCTCCCCTTTCTGCGCAACAATCAATGCAACTTCCCCTCTGGAAATCATCCCTACTCCAATGGTTAAGGAATCCATATTTGAGAATCCGCATAACTTTGCACCAAATCCACAGCCAATAATTTTAGAAAGTATGGCAACCAGCAAAAGTGCAATGGTGAAGAGAATCAGTTCCGTCGACATGTCTGTTACAATTGTTTTGATCCCCATGCTTGCAAAGAAGATTGGCGTGAAAAACATGTAGGACGTAATATTGATTTTTGATGCAATATAGGATTTTGTTTCTGTAACGTTACACAGTATCAATCCTGCAAAATATGCTCCTGTGATGTCTGCAACACCAAAAAATACTTCTGAAATATATGCCATCAAAAGACAAAAAGAAACAGCATAAATGGCAACTCTTCTTTTGGTACCATAGACGATTTCCAGTTTTCGGAACAAGCGGAATACAAAAAATCCACAAACACCGATAAAAACAAAGAATAATACAATTTTTATCAATACGACCCAGATTTTAACGTCAGGCGCTGTAAAGCTGGTGATGACAGTCAAAGCGATAATCCCTAAGATGTCGTCTATGATGGCTGCACCAAGAATAGAAGCCCCTACTCTTCCGCGCAATTTTCCCATTTCCCGCAGTGTTTCAACTGTAATGCTTACAGATGTTGCTGTTAAAACAGTACCGATAAAAGCGCTTTCTAAGAATAAAACAGAATCAGGTCTTTCTCCATGGAAGAACAGATAGTACGTCAAAAATCCGCTTCCAAGGGGAATCAAAACACCAACGAAGGCAATGATAATGGAAGATTTACCAGTTGCTTTCAAGTCCTCCAAATCAGTGTCAAGCCCAGCCAGGAACATCAGAAAAATGACACCGATTTCTGCTGATTTCTCAAGGAAATCTGTTTCGTGTAAGATGTTCAAACAGCTTGGACCTAAAAGTACACCTACTAAAAGTGCACCGACAACTTGCGGCATATTTACTTTTTGCGAAAGTAAACTAAATATTTTGGTAGATAGCAGGATGACCGCAACAAACAGCAAAAAATCATAAGACTCCATTAAAATTCCCTCCTTTTGTCGTAAAATGGATTTTTCAATATCATGCACTAAAAATATTGATTTTTAAAGGGAAATTCAGTAATCTTAACTGTTTTTTTATGCTTTTCAGACAAATTTCTTTATTTCTGGATAAAACTATGATTATTAAGTGAACGATCATTGACTATATATACAGCAAGCTGTACAATAATTGTGTTCATAGGAATATGATTCGGAAAGGAAGGATACGATGAATTATGAGGATGCACATCAATTAGGACGTTTGATTTTAAAATTGGCAAATATGCTTATCAAAAATAGAAATCGTCACTTGGAAGCCATCGGTTTGACAACCAGTCAGGCTGATAGTCTTCAATATTTCTTGGCAAATCCAGAAAGCACTGTAACAGAGTTGAAGGATTATTTAGAGATTACCCATCAAACTGCCCGTGGGCTGGTACAGAGAATTGAAGAAAAAGGTCTTGTTTCCTTAACGCCATCTGTAGTAGATGGACGTTGTCGTAGTATTTCTCCCACTGAAAATGGAAAAGATTTAGGAGTAAAGATGGCACATAATCGAGAAATGACTGTATTAAGGCTATTGTCTGGTATGACAGAGGAAGAACAGGAAACATTCTACCGCCTGCTGAAAATGGCTTATGAGAATATTAAAAATGAAGAAAAGGAGATGCTGTCATGAATGCTGCAAATCGCACTGCTATTTTTGAAACGCTGCCCGTTCATCAGGCTGTGTGTAAACAGATTATTCCTGCCATTGTCAGCCAAATGATTGCACTTATTTACAATTTGGCAGATACTTATTTTGTCGGAATGCTTAATGATCCACATCAGACGGCTGCCATTACCATTGCCGCACCCTCTTTTGTCATGCTTACTGCAATTTCCAATTTGTTTGGTGTGGGCGGAGCCAGTGCCATTGCCAGAGCTTTGGGCAAAAAACAAACATTGCGTGCCAAGCAGATTGCATCTGTTTCCTTTTGGGGTGGATTGATTTGCGCCTGCCTGTTTTCACTGGTATTTTTTATTTTGTCTCGTCCGATTCTATTTCTTTGTGGCGCAACGGAAGAAACTTTTGAGCTTACTATGGGATATGCAAAATACGTGGTTATTTTAGGCGGTCCTTTTACGGTTTTGAATACCCTTCTTGCCAATCTGATCCGTTCAGAAGGCAGTGCCGGCTTGGCATCCTTTGGCGTTTCTTTGGGTGGGATTATCAATATCGTTTTAGACCCACTCTTTGTATTGCCACAGTTTATTGGATTAGGTGCTGTCGGTGCAGGTATGGCAACAGCTCTTTCCAATGTTTTGGCAACGGTATTTTTCCTGATTTCTTTGTATCGAATGAGAAAAAACTCTGTAATTCATATTGATCCGAAATACTTACGGTACGCGAAATTGCATTTGAAAAGCATATTGTCTGTAGGATTTCCATCCGCAGTACAATATGCCTTAACAGTGGTTGCCATTGCGGCGCAGGCAAAATTTGTATCGAAATATGCAACAGAAGCGGTTGCTGCATTGGGTATTGTTAAAAAGCTTGACCAATTGCCCCTTTATTTTTCCATTGGTGTATCTAGTGGGCTTCTACCTTTGCTGGCATATAATTATGCTTCTGGCAACCAAACCAGGAGGCGAAAATCCTTCCGCTTTGGCTGCATGATTTCTCTTTCTTTTTCCCTGCTTTGCTTGGTTTGCTATGAATTGTTTGCGCCACAGCTGTCTGCCTTGTTCATCGAGGATGCAACAACTATTTCATACAGTGCTGGATTTTTGCGGAGAATGGTTACAGCAATGCCTATGATGTCCCTGTGCTATCCAATGATTATCCAGTTCCAGGCCATGGGGAAAGTAAAAGAATCTCTCATCACTTCTGTGTTGCGGAAAGGTGTTTTGGATATTCCTCTACTCTTTTTGATGGATCGTCTAATGCCTCTTTATGGATGTATGTGGGTACAGCCCATTGTGGATTCAATTTCCTTAATTGTTGCGGGAACACTATATTTCCGTTTGAAACACAACGAAAGTATGACATAATGAAAAAAGAACCGAGAACCCATAAGGGACATTTTCATAGAAAACAAAAAAAGCTGAAATCCTTATCATGATATAGGATTTCAGCTTTCTTATTTTTATGAAGACTTTATTTGGTATGCTTTCTTCTGAAGATAGCCATCACAATTTCCCTTAAGAAATCAAGAAAAAAATGCAATGTTTTCTCAAAGAGTATTAGCTTATCGTCATCCTTTTAAATTTATAAGCAAATTTACAAACTGCGTAACCTTATTGAATTTTTGTGGATAATAGTGTATGGCAGTGTGAAACTTTTTCTGTAAATATGTAATTGAAGAGGTTCTTCTATGGTAAAATTTAAATCATAGGAGGACCTTTTATTATGGCAAAACAGAAGAAACCCATACATCGGGTACAAATGACAGAGGGAAAACGAAACATTATTCATCAGCTCATGGAAGAATACGATATTCAGACAGCTGAGGATATTCAGGAAGCTCTAAAGGATCTTCTTGGTGGAACCATCAAAGAAATGATGGAAGCCGAAATGGACAACCATCTTGGTTATGAAAAATCTGAGCGTTCTGACAATGATGATTACCGAAATGGGTATAAACGCAAACGTATCAACAGCAGTTATG
>NZ_FRAH01000139.1 GCF_900142265.1 Anaerotignum lactatifermentans DSM 14214
GAGGACGGGAGCGGCTATCAGTACAAGTACGAGTCTGGCTCTGTGGAAAGCACCGCACAGAGTATTTTGGAAGCGGACGAGCCGATAGAGCGCCGTGTTCTGTCCATCCCTGATGAGGACGGCTACATCACCATCGGCGCAGACGAAACCGCACAGACCTACGAAACCAGACAGAAGCGCACCTATTGGACGATTGCCGGGGTATCTGCGGCCTATCTGCTGGTATGGCTTGCGGTCAATGGGCTGCTGCTCTATAAACGGCGCAAAAGAATGTAAACCAATTTAGCTTCTTGCCGGGAATGAAAAAGGTAATCCGCCGCAAAACGGAAGAATAAACGAAGCGACAAATCGGAAGTTGGCAAGATAAAGAGGATGGAATAAAACAAAATGGAAGGCGGAAAATTTGATTTCAAAAAGGCGCAGCGGGAATTGATCCGCAAGGAACTGCGACCTATCCTATACGAATATGGATTTGTCTTGTGCGGCCCGACCGCATATATCAGAGAGCGCGGCGGCCTGCTGCAGGAATTTTATTTCAAGGTCGAGGTCAGTAAGCTGCGCCCCTGGGTAAGCTATCGCCCAGTGTTTGATGCGCGGCCCATCGTGAGCTTTGGCTCGGATGGGCCGAACGGCGCAAAGTATGAGAACCCATATAGAGGGTTTCGTTGGTGTTCTATCGATTACTGGTATACGGAGGACGATGTGCTGAAAGAAAAATATTACCAGCGCCAGTTTCTCCCCCAATTTGAAGCGTTAAAAAGCAGTATCGTAAACGGTCTGCTACCCGAGATGGACGCGATGCGTTCACTGGATGATTTTATACAGCTTTACGAGTCGTGTGGGAAACTGTTTGGAGAACCGATTCGCCACTACGATATATCCCACACATATTTTCCATTTATATCCGGTGTACATGGAGCCTCGGGGAAGAAGCGGATGGAATTGATCCTTTCAGAAATGGGCGGGACTTGGCTACCTACCCTTCCCAAAATCGTAAAGAAATATTTGGAGTCACATATGGGTGGGATGGATACGGACAGCGAGGCGGACAGGATATTCCATGCGTATTGCAATCAAGTGCGAATAGCGTATAAACTTGATGTTAAATGACAAAATAAGATACTCCGTTTTATGATACGACAATTCCCGTTTGTCGGGGAAATAGCAAAGCCAGCCGAGCCAGTCAACGGTCAAGATGAACGGGCTGTGCCCGCCGTTGACAGCCCCGCCCGCCTTTGCTGACAGGAAATCAAGGGAGCAACATCCTAAAATGCTGTCGCTCCCGACCATGATGGGAATAAATGTAGAAAAAGCACTATGAAATACCCCGCAAGTGCTACAATTAATATTTTATGTAATTTGAAGTTCGTGAGGTGATGGAATGAGTAAAATAGATGAATTTGAACAAAAAATCATCAAGCACGGAATGACCGATGAAGATTTTCTTGAATATGGAAAGTTGTTAAAACGAGTTCGAGGCAATCTTCTAAAACGCCAACATTGTTATACAACAGCCATTCAATTCTCCGATGAATATGCTGAACAGGCTGTTAAGTTAATACAATATGGACTTGAAAACTTTGAAGATGGCTGGTTTTCCACATACACCTCTTATTTGTATATAGGACATATCTATGAAAAAGCAAGAAATTATCGAAAGGCTTACGAATCCTATTTGTTAGCGAAAGATGCCCTTGAATTAAACCGAGAAGAATATGTAAATGAACTGTCCAAAGATCTTTTATGGGTGAAACTGCATATAGATTCCTTTTGTTACTCAGCCGAACTGGAAGATTATTACTCTTGTTATTTAGCAACTGATGAGTTTTCAAGAGCATTTGTAAACAGTGAATTTAGATTAGCTGTTGCGAACATCATAATTTCTTTACATCACGGAAGGACTGATGAAGCCAAAAGGTCGCTTGCCATCGCAAAAGAAATATGCGAACCACATTATAGGGGGAAATTGCATAGTATTCTTGCAAAACACAAATATTACGAATCACTAAATGCAACACCCGAATCAATTACATTTGTTAAAAGTATTCAGATATAAATTACTGTTTTCTGCTGATATAAATTGAATATCGACCAAGCGGCAACACCACAGATTTTTTGAAATCCGTGGTGTTTTTTTGCGCCCATTTTTGGCAGAACAGGCAAGGCGGTGGTGTTAAGAGTGAACAGGAAAATTTTCTGTCTGCCCGGTTGCCAATTCTCGTTTTTTTGTATTACAGAGAGTGAAAAAGGCTTTCTCCGGCATCAGGTAGGAAGTTCGGTGTCTGTCGCCATTTTAGCGAAAACGGGCAGGAATGTCCTTTGCCGGATTATTAGTAGCAGAAAAAGAAAAGCAGCTTGCCAAAACCGGCTCTTGATGAACGAGTAGTAGGCAAAGGAGAAATGAATTTTTCTGGTTGCGATTTTCCGAAAAAGTGGCGGACGGAAGTGAGAGGAAGTTTGCAGTCACGGAGAGCAAGTTTCTACCACGGTGCCAAAATCCGCAATTCTGCGGTTTTGCCCCTCGCGGGAAACTTGTTGGGGAGTGCCTTCCCCAAACCCTGCTA
>NZ_FRAH01000125.1 GCF_900142265.1 Anaerotignum lactatifermentans DSM 14214
CGAGATGATCCTCCATTTCTGCTTCCATCATTTCTTTGATGGTTCCGCCCAGAAGGTCTTTTAGAGCTTCCTGAATATCCTCAGCTGTCTGAATATCGTATTCTTCCATGAGCTGATGAATAATGTTTCGTTTTCCCTCTGTCATTTGTACCCGATGTATGGGTTTCTTCTATTTTGCCATAATAAAAGGTCCTCCTATGATTTAAATTTTACCATAGAAGAACCTCTTCAATTACATATTTACAGAAAAAGTTTCACACTGCCCTGTTTGATGGCATTATCGAAAATACAGCTTCTGAAAGCAATCGCTCCAATCTTTTAAAAGAACGTGCAAAAGAAGAATTACAAAACGCCTATGACAATTATGCATTCGATCTGAAATATCTGGATTTAGTAGACAGACATAATGGTAATACATGGGTGAAAGCATCTAATGATGTAACTATTTACTGGCCATATCCAGAAGGTACAGACAAGACAACAGATTTTGAACTTCTGCATTTTGAAGATCTTCATCGTGATATGTCCAGCAATGATGTGGTTGGTGATATTGCAAACTGCACAGTAAGTCCTGTGACATTCACGAAACTGGACGATCATATTGAATTTAAAATTGGTTCCGGCGGTTTCAGTCCTTTTGCCCTTGTATGGGAAGGCGAAGAATCTGACGGCTCTTCATCCTCCGGTGGCAGCCACACTTCCAACACCTACTACGTTCGTTATCACAACGATGACGAAACCGAAAAAGACGGAAAATTTATCCCCGGTGAAACAGTTACTGTAAAAGGTAACGTATTCACTGCACCTGTTGGCAAAGTACTGGCAGGCTGGAGTCTGGAAGAAGACGGCAAAGTAGACTACAAAGTAGGCGATACCTTCCGTATGCCAGGCAGCAGTGTAGATCTCTATGCTGTATGGAAAGACGCGGAAACAGAAAGCCACAGCGCATACATCAGCGGTTATCCCGATGGCACTGTTGGTCCCGATAAGACCATCACCCGTGCAGAAGCAGCGACAATGTTCTATAACCTGCTGACAGATAAAACCGGCGATGCGAAAGCATTTACAGACGTTCCTGCAAACCAGTGGTATGCGAAAGCAGTTATGACTCTGGCAGGAAAGGGCGTTATCAGCGGTTATCCCGATGGTACATTCAAACCTGATGCGTCTATTACTCGTGCAGAATTTGTTACCATGGCGATGAATTTTGCAAATGCTGAAAAAGGTACAGCTTGCAGTTTCCCTGACGTACCTCAGAATATGTGGTACTATGGCGCAATTGCAGGCGCAACACAGAATGGCTGGATCAGCGGTTATCCCGACGGCACATTTGGTCCCGACCGTTACATTACTCGTGCGGAAGTAACCAGTGTCATCAACCGTATGGAAAACCGTGCAGCAGATATGTCCTTTATGATGGATCATCTGGATGAACTGCGTACATTCAGCGATCTGAGCTTTGGTCACTGGGCATATGGCTCCATGATGGAAGCGGCAAATGGTCATGACTATACAAGAGCAGATCAGAACAGCTATGAATCTTGGGTAGATATCCATTAAGTTCATAGAAATCAGACAGCGGCAGGTAACTGCCGCTGTTTTTATATGGCTGAAAAAATGTCTGTTGCCAGCATCCAAATGGTAGGGTATAATGCCCATAGAAGAAATTTGGAGGTGTTTCAGTGTTTTTATGTGATTACCATACCCATACGGGATTTTCCTGTGACAGTGAGGAATTATTGGAACGTATGTGTGAAAAGGCCATCGCGTTGGGATTGCGGGAGTTGGCTGTTACAGACCATGCGGACTTTTTGACCCATGGTGTGTTTGAAGATGAAATAGATTTGGAGAAACGGCAGATAGCTATGGAGTCTGTGCAGCAGAAATATGCTGGGCAGTTGGTGATTCGCAATGGCATTGAATTGGGGCAGCCACAAGCGAATCCAGAAGAATATCGTCGATTGATGAAAAACTATTCTTTTGATTTCATCATTGGCTCCATTCATAATCTGGAAAAAGATCTGGAATTAGACCGACTGGATTATGCCGCTGTGGACTTGGAAGAACTGTATGGTCGCTTTTTAGATGCGGAAATTGCATTGGCAAAAGATTATGATTTTGATGTGTTAGGTCATATTACATTGCCTCAGCGCTATTTGTATCGTCAGTTGGAAAAACAGGTGGATTTGCGTCCCTTTGAAAAGCAGTATAAAGATTTGTTTTCTATATTAATAGAACGGGAAAAAGGTATTGAAGTCAATACATCAGGGTTGTATAAAGGTACGGGAGAAACATTGCCCACACCCCAGGTTCTGAAATGGTATCGAGAATGCGGCGGCAACATTTTAACCGTTGGTTCTGATGCCCATCGTGCTTCCGACTTGGCTTTTGGTATCGAAAAGACATATCAAATGCTTCGAGAACTTGGTTTTTCTCATATTTCCACTTATGAAAACAGAAAGAGAAAGGAACAGATGTTATAATTAGCTGTTCTCAAATAAAAAAGAGGGTATCCCAAAAAAATTTCTAGGGATATCCTCTTTTTTTGCTATTATTTTTTCTGTTTTGCATTTCCGCGTACATCCACGGGAATTTGTTCGGTTACCATATCATTTCTGACACCTACCAGCCAGCTGGTTAGGTTGGCGGAAGAACAGGAATGATTGGGGATAATCTGGATTTTATCGCCGATTTTCAGAGAAGTGGTACCGTTTACTTTGATTTTGCCAACTTCTTCAGAAAGACCATAAACCGTTAATTCAGGATGGTTTTTCACAATGCCGAATCCAGTAACAGCGGCACTGCCATGTGCCCCCTGATCCAGTCCCAGACATTTTGCCCCTGCGTCACAAAGATAAACGTCTTCAGAAGGATGAGAAATAATGGTAGCAAGCACAGAAAGAGAACAGTCTGCTTCTGTAGCACTTCCCAAGGCAATCTGGATGGCATCATGATAGATGTAATTGCCAGGATGATAAATCTGAATTTCCGGCTGGTCTACAGTCAGTGCAAATGTGGGTGTGGAGCCGCTGGTGACAAAAAAGTCTGTAAATCCGGCAGCTTTCAGGTCAGCTGCGACACTGCCCATGGTTTCTGTTTCCAGCTTTGCAACGGACTGACGTTCCGCTTGGGTGGTGCAGCCATAAACCTGACCGGGATGTGTGGAAATGCCGAAGAACTTCAGGTGAGAAAATTGCTTCATTTCCTGGGCAAAAGCAACTACCTTGGCAGGCGCAACGCCAAAACGGTGGAAATCCATATCTACAATAATAGAATAGAAAAATGTAATGCCTTCTTTTTCCGCAGCAGTTTCCAGCATACGAGCTACATCCAAATGGTCAATGCGGATGATAATGTCCGCCTTATGGGCAAGGACAGCAAGACGGCTGATGTTTTTGGGATTGGCAGGGGGATAGGCATACATGATTTTTCCTGCACCAGCTTCCACAGCCATTTCGCATTCGTCTATGGTGCCGCACAAAAAGCCTTCTGCACCCAATTCCATTTGTTTCTTTAACAGAGAACTGCTTTTATGGGTTTTGACCATAGGCCAAAGTGATTTTTTATACTTGTCACATGCTTGTTGGTATGTCTGAAGATTTTTTTCAGCAATATCCAAATCAAGCAAAACGGCGGGGGTTTCCAATTCTGTGATATACATATGCAACACTCCTCGTTTTAGATACCATTATTCTTATATAAAATTTAATAGTTACTTTGTTCAATAGGCTTCATTAAACCCATGATATAATTGTCCCAGTGTCAATCAGGCAAAAGTTCTAGTCACCCCTGTTGAACTCCCAGAGAGTTACTTCACCAAAAGTCTGTTCCCCTGACATGGAAGTTAGCTTCAAACCGCTGGCTGTTTGCTTAAGTGATTGGATAACCATCTTGCAGTGTGGTTTCGCATCTGTCCATCTTAAGCTGGATTCTTATATGCGAGGGTGTTGATGCTCCATGGTCATGGGTTTACCAAGCCGATTGAACACTTTAATCCCAAACGAAAGAAGGTGATTTTATGAACCCACTTTACGTCGGTATTGATGTGAGCAGCAAAAACAATGTCATTTATCTGATGCTCCCTAATGGTGACAAGCATAGTTCTTTTTCACTTGCAAACTCACATGATGGATCTACTCAACTTGTAAAACGAATTTTTACAGCAATGACTTCTAACAACATCGACTCCGTTCTGATTGGACTGGAAGCAACTTCTGTCTATGGCGACAATCTAGTATACTTTCTAAAAGAAGATACAACTCTCGCATCCTTCGATAGAAAAATCCATGTCTTGAATCCAAAGCAGGTCAATAAATTCAAGGAATCTTATAACGACTTGCCTAAGAATGATTATGTAGATGCTTTCGTTATTGCTGATTGCTTGCGTTTTGGCAGAATTAACAAAGAGG
>NZ_FRAH01000042.1:0-4430 GCF_900142265.1 Anaerotignum lactatifermentans DSM 14214
GGCAGCTTGCCCTCCGGCGTGAAGTGGGGTTCCAGCTTGCGGCGGGCCATATAAAACTGCCGCAGCTCCCCCTCGTGGGCGGCCTTGAATTTCTCCCGCTGGCCCTTGCGGTGGATGGCGTTGAGCTGGGTGTGGATGGGTTTCAGCTCCCGGTATCGTTCCGCCTGTTCCAGCAGGCCGTCCAGCTCCTTCATGCGGGCCTGCTTGGTGTTCATGCTGGCCTTTAGTTCCTCGATCCGCTCATTGTGGGAAGTGACGCGGGCCTCCAAATCGTCCACGGTATAGAGCTTCTGCCCGGTCAGGTAGTTCACGGTGTCGGCAAACTTTTGGAGATTGCCCACCTTGCCCTTGCTGCTCCACGCGCCCGCGTTCCGCGCCCCGTAGTAGGCGGATAACAGGGCGGCAAGGGTGGGGGCCTGGGGCTTGGACAGTTCCTCCCGCACCTCGTTCAGCCAGCCGAACAGGGCCTTGACCTTCTGCCGCAGCTCTTTCAAGAGGGCGTTGGTGGCCTTGATCCAGCGGTTGAGGTCGCCCT
Source organism: Anaerotignum lactatifermentans DSM 14214 (assembly GCF_900142265.1). Lineage (GTDB taxonomy): Bacteria > Bacillota > Clostridia > Lachnospirales > Anaerotignaceae > Anaerotignum > Anaerotignum lactatifermentans. The sequence continues at coordinate 536 of NZ_FRAH01000042.1, forward strand.
TGTCGGTGGCGATCCCCCGCGCCTCCATCTGCCGCACCGCTGGCCCCTCATGGACGGTGGGGAGCAGGTCTAATCCCTGCCGCAGATAGGAGCGGTGGTCGATCCGGCAGGGCAGGCCCTTTTCCTCAAACTTGGCGTTGCACATCTTGGCCCATGTCTCCCGCCAGTGTTCCAGCGTTTCCGGGCTGCCCCAGTCGGTGGTGGGCACCGCGTCAAAGAGGGGCTTGCCCTTCTCGTCCAAAAAGCGGTTGCCGTCCTCGTCCAGCCGGTAGACGCGCCGCTGCTTGAAGCCCCATTTGCCGCTTTCCAGAATGGGCCGGATGGGGCAGAGGACATGGAAGTGGGGGTTGGGGATTCCCCCGTCCTCCTTGTCGGGCCGGTGTACGGCAAAGTCCACCACCATGCCCCGGCTGACAAACTGCTCTGACAAAAACTGCCTTGCAAGGGCGATGTTTTCTTCCAGTGAAAACTCGTTCTGCAAGGCAATATCAAAGCTGTACGCAAGCTGGGCGTCCTTGTGGCGCTCCACTTCCTCCACGGCGTTCCATAAGGTCTGGCGGTCTTGGTATTCCGGCGGGGCCTGTGGGGGCAGGAGAATATCGGAGCAGATCACGCCGCCCTTGCGGGTGTAGTCGCTGTACTCGCCGTAGCGTTCACTGTAAAGACGCTCCCCGGCGCGGTAGGCGGCGGACGCGACGGCAGACTGTCCGGCGCTGCGCTGCACCTGTGTGACCGACAAATGAAACAGGGCCATTTACCGGCCCTCCCGCTGGGCGGCGGCATGGACAGCGGCCCGCACCTCCGGCATGGAGAAAATCTGCTCGGCAAGGGAATAGAAGCCCTGCTCGGACAGGGGCTTGACCTCCGGGGCCACGCTCTCCACGGCGGCCCCTCTGGTAATCAGGCGGTGGGCGCGTTTCTGGCGCTCCCCCTTCTCATAGTATTTCTTCCGCTGCTCCAACCGCTGTACCCGGTGCCGGTACTGTTGCAGCTTGGCCTCGTTCTCGGCGTACTCCCGCCGAAGCTCGTCTAATTTTTTGCTCATGTCGTTGACCTCCTTTGACTGAAAAATGGGCGAAAAAAATGACCGTCCTCCGGGGTGTTCCCGGTGAGCGGTCAGGGTGTCGGTGTTCGGTTATCAGGCCCTCGGAAGGGGGACAGACGCGCCAGCGGGTGTCTCCCTTCCGGGGGCGGGCGGGGTAAGCGGCGTAAGCCGCGCAAGGGGCGCAGCCCCTTGGACGGAGCGCAGCGACGCAAGAACGGCGGGTTGCTCCGTCTGGCAATCCGCCGTTCCGCCTCGCAGAGCGCACGAATACATGGCCGTCAGGCTATGTATAGAAGTGCGCCCTTTAGTTCCTAAAGGGGTTTTTGATACGCCCTTATAACGATTCTATAACATCAATGCCTGCTCCATTGACGAGAAAATCTGTGAGTGTGTCTGCTATTTTATACGCATATTCAAAACCTAAGCTGCCTGCATCCACAAAATATACGCCAAATCCATCGTTGCCATACCCATAAAAATAAACCATATCACCTAAATCATCACCAATAAACCAAACCTTACTGATGAAGTTTTCTTTCATAGAATGTGCAAACTCATTTTGCATACTTAATGCCCTGTTTGCTGACCAAAGACATATAGGTATGTTCCCAATATCTTCATCGTCGCTTTCGATTTCAAATTCTATGCTACCAATATTCCCGGTACCAGAAATACAACTTAAAAATTCATAATAATCAGCAGGCAACTGTATCGGTGTCCTTTCAAAAATTTTTTTGATTGTTTCTTCTCCGCCGGGACAAACCTCGCTATTATTAAACACTAATTGTTTACTAATATTTTCAATAATGCTCACTTGCACACCTTCTTACAAATTATTCAAGACTATTTATTTAGATTGCTTACAATGTTCCCTCGCAACCCCCCTCGCCGCCTCCCGGCGGGCTGGACGGGGCAGGTCACTTTTTTCCATTATACCGGCCCTGCGGCCTGCCTGCAATCCTGTTTTTGTGCGTCCCGTGGAATGAGGACATAAATCTTATTCGGCTCCCCGAAGCCCTGACGCACCCGCAGGAGCAGTCCGGCGTCCTCCAATTCCCGCAAGGCCCGCTTCACTGTCATGGCGCTGCGCCCCAGCGCACCCGCCAGTTCCACGATGGGGCAGCGGGTAAATATGATCCCGTTGGCGTCCTCCGCCCCTGCCGCAAGAGCGGCGTCCAGCAGGCGGGCGTACATGACCTTGGCGGTGCTGCTGACCGGCAGCCCCAGCATGGCCCGCGGTAGGGGCAGGCAGGGCGGCAGGGCGGTGTCGGCGGTCAAAAATTCAACTTCCATTCAGTCCATACCATCCTTTCGCTTGGCCCTCTTAGAAAGATAAAAAGGGCAGTCGATCACGACCGCCCGGAAGCTCTGCTTGCAGGAGCGGCGGCACTTCCGGCAAAGGATATTGTACGCCACCCGCCCCCGCTCATTGAGGAAGAAGGACAACTCCTGCTTCCTCTTTTTCGGCATTCTCGGCATAGGGCCTCCCTTCATAAAAACCGCCTGTTTGGGCCGCAACAGCCGCAACAGACGGTTTGCAGATTTAAGTGTCGTGTTTCGGGGCGATTTTCGGGGGAAAAGCGGCCGTAGGGCCGCCCGGAAATCCCCCATAGTATTGCGGATAGGGCAGACTACGCCCTATCGGATTGTTGTGTTTCGGTGTCATTTTGGGTGTTCATTTTGCCGGTTCTCCCTGATGTCGTTCCTGCCCCTGGCTCTTTCAGCGGCGTTTCGCTCCCGTTGGTACGCTCGCTGCGGTCAAGGTTCCTCCACCTCCTTGCCGCAGGTCGCCGCGCTACATCGCCGGGGAGCATATCCCATACAGGCCGGTCATTCGATTGGAATAATCCATCGATGAACTACCCTTATCATAGACCATTTTTGTGCCCTCGCCCGTATGTCCGCAAAGTAGGAATACCGCCCGGAAACGGAAAATTTCCACGATTGCGGAATGGTATGGTATAATCAAAAAGAACAGCGGCGGCCAGCCGCGGGAAGGAGCGATGTGCCTATGAAAACGCGCGTTTCCGTACAGGAGCGGCTGAAGGATTTACGGGTGGAGCGGGGCTTGAAGCTGGAAGAACTGGCGGAGCAGACCGGCATTTCAAAATCCGCCCTGGGCAGCTATGAGAACGACGACTACAAGGAAATCAATCACGGCAGCTTATTGAAGCTGGCCGACTTCTATCAGGTGTCCGTGGACTACCTGCTGGGCCTGACCGACAATCGGGAATACCTGGACACGCCGCTGGCGGAGCTGCACCTGACCGATGAAGCGGTGGCCCTCCTGAAAAGCGGGCGGGTCAACAACCGGCTGCTGTGTGAGATGATGGCCCACAAGGATTTTATCCGGCTGCTGGCGGACATCGAGATTTATGTGGACAGGGTAGCCAGTATGCAGGTGCAAAACCTCAACGCCTATGTGGATGTGGTACGGCAGGAAATCATAGACCGCTACCAGCCGGGCGAGGACGATCCCCACCTCCGCATTCTGAAAGCCGCCCATCTGGACGAGGACGAGTATTTCAGTCAGCTTGTCAGCGAAGATATACGCCGGATCATCCAGGACATTCGCACCGCCCACAAGGGGGACAGCGAGGGAGCGCCGGTCAACACCGTGGCCGAAGAACTGCGGCAGGACATAGAGGAAGTGATGAACTTCAAGGGCAGCGACTTGGAGCGGCAGGCGATCTTGTACTGCAAGCGGTTGGGGATCAATTACAGCAAGCTGACCGAATTGGAGTTCCGGCAGCTGATCCATATCCTGAACAAATCCTCCCTGCTCAAAACACACGGCTCAAAGCGGAAGAAGCGCAAATAAAAAGCAGGGAACCGAAGTTTCCTGCTTGG
>NZ_FRAH01000042.1:5190-30121 GCF_900142265.1 Anaerotignum lactatifermentans DSM 14214
TCCCCCTTCTCATAGTATTTCTTCCGCTGCTCCAACCGCTGTACCCGGTGCCGGTACTGTTGCAGCTTGGCCTCGTTCTCGGCGTACTCCCGCCGTAGCTCATCTAATTTTTTGCTCATGGTCGTTGGCCTCCTTTTTCTGAAAATGGGCGTAAAAAATGACCGTCCTCCGGGGCGTTCCCGGTGAGCGGTCAGGGTGTCGGTGTTCGGTTATCAGGCCCTCGGAAGGGGGACAGACGCCGGGGCGGGTGTCCCCCTTCCGGGGGTGGGCGGGGTAAGCGGCGTAAGCCGCGCAAGGGGGGCACCCCCTTGGACGGAGCGTAGCGACGCAAAAACGGCAGATTGCTCCATCTGGCAATCCGCCGTTCCGCCTCGCAGAGCGCACGAATACATGGCCGTCAGGCCATGTATAGAAGTGCGCCATTCTTGCAGAATGGATTTTTGCGCCGTTACCTCCCATCAGTTCCTTTGTCATAACCATAGTTAAAGTAATTGCGAAATTTTCGCTGTACCTCGGCATCGGTAAAAAGTTCCGTAAACGAGCTTGCAATTTTTGTTCTATACTCTTTATGCCAAAAAAGAGATTTTTCAGACATATAGATACCATTTTCTTCCTCGCTCTGGATGAGCATATACATCATGTCCCCAATGTCATCGCCAATGGGAAGAGCGTTGGGACATTTCTTAAAAAAATCAAAACAATCATTAAAATCCTTTATTCCCGCCCATGCCCAAAAACTCATGTCAGGGATTGCCCAGTTTGGCCGTCCGTCCTCAATCCCGCCCCCGCCGAAAGCACGGAATATTTCACAGTAATCATCTGGCAGAGGGATAGGGGAATGTTCTTGAATTAGTTTCAGTTCATCTTCAATTTTCTCATTCCAGTTGGGCCTCCAGTCAGGATGGTAGCCATTATGTGCAAAACATTTTTCATCCTTGAAATTGTCAAAAAGAAGATAGATTTGTTTTATTAGATCCATGTGCTTTTCTCCTTACTTTTTATATAATCTCTCGGCGGTATTGTGTTCCCTTGCAAACTTCCTTGCCGCCTCCCGGCGTTCCGCGCTGTATGGCGCGGTCAGCCGGAAACAGAAGCGGCCCTTGTCGATCTCAAAGGTCTTGCAGCCCCAGCCGTCATCGTCCGCCTCCCGGCAACACTCCGGCCAGCGGCGGGCGTAGGCTCCCAGCCGGTTCTTCAAGTCCGTGTTGTGGGTGCTGACGGTGATTCGGGGGCCTTGCTCGTCAAACTCAATTATAGTCGTTTTTTGGCTTTTCTTCAATCCTGTTTTCATGTCCTCCGCTCCTTTCCCTTAATTTTTGCCCCGTCACGCAAGAGGGGCCTTTTTTGCCTCTTTTTCCCGGCTCTTGACTTGGGAAAAACGGCGTTTTTGCGTTCAAAATGGCCCGGACGGGTCATCGTCCGTGCCGGGCCGCTGTTATCGCCTGATTTTCGTTTTTTACGGCTCTTGACCGGGATTGCCGCCCCCGTTGGTGTGGCGGCGCAGAATGGCCCCGGAAAGGCCGAAACGACACGGGCGGGGGCAGCATCCTGCCCCGTTCCGCGTTGGGTGTTCATGTTCGCCGGTTTTCCCTGATGTCGTTCCTGCCCCTGACTCTCACAGCGGCGTTTCGCCCCCGTTGGTACGCTCGCTGCGGTCAAGGTTCCTCCACCTCCTTGCCGCAGGTCGCCGCGCTACATCGCCGGGGAGCATATCCCATACAGGCCGGTCATTCGATTGGAATAATCCATCGATGAACTACCCTTATCATAGACCATTTTTGTGCCCTTGCCCGTATGTCCGCAAAGTAGGAATACCGCCCGGAAACGGAAAATTTCCACGATTGCGGAATGGTATGCTATAATCAAAAAGACAGCGGCGTCCAGCCGCGGGAAGGAGCGAGGTGCCTATGAAAACGCGCGTTTCCGTACAGGAGCGGTTGAAGGATTTACGGGTGGAGCGGGGCTTGAAGCTGGAAGAACTGGCGGAGCAGACCGGCATTTCAAAGTCCGCCCTCGGCAGCTATGAGAACGACGACTATAAGGAAATCAATCACGGCAGCTTGTTGAAGCTGGCCGACTTCTATCAGGTGTCCGTGGACTACCTGCTGGGCCTGACCGACAACCGGGAATATCTGAGAAAACCACTGCGGGCGGGTCAACAACCGGCTGCTGTGTGAGATGATGGCCCACAAGGATTTTATCCGGCTGCTGGCGGACATCGAGATTTATGTGGACAGGGTGGCCAGTATGCAGGTGCAGAACCTCAACGCCTATGTGGATGTGGTGCGGCAGGAAATCATAGACCGCTACCAGCCGGGCGAGGACGATCCCCATCTCCGCATTCTGAAAGCCGCCCATCTGGACGAGGACGAGTATTTCAGTCAGCTTGTCAGCGAGGATTTGCGCCGGGTCATTCAGGACATTCGCGCCGCCCATAAGGGGGATAGCGAGGGAGCGCCGGTCAATTCGGTGGCCGAAGAACTGCGGCAGGACATAGAGGAAGTGATGAACTTCAAGGGCAGCGACTTGGAGCGGCAGGCGATGTTGTACTGCAAGCGGCTGGGGATCAATTACAGCAAGCTGACCGAGTTGGAGTTCCGGCAGCTGATCCATATCCTGAACAAATCCTCCCTGCTCAAAACACACGGCTCAAAGCGGAAGAAGCGCAAATAAAAAGCAGGGAACCGAAGTTTCCTGCTTGGCTGGGCCGCCTGCTGGAAGGACAAAGTGTCCAGAGGTTGGGCGGGCCGGTGCTGTTTATTTTATGCTCCCCACCTTTGGGACAACGTGTCCCAGCAGGGGGCGGCCAATAGAAAATTAACTCTCACAGCTAACTATAAAATTTCTCACGATTTATCTATTCCTAAAGAACATCTGATTTCTTTCTCAAACTCAATGGTCGGCAAATCATACGGAAACGGGTCTGCATCTTCATACGGCCCATCTTCTTGTTGAGAAAATTCTAAGACAAGAAACGGTTTTTCTGGAAAAAGCACTCTATCTACCCGCACATATTGGTTTCGCCATTTCCAAATCCGCTTTTTATATGTAGAGGCCCCATCTTGAATGTTCCATATATCTTCGTAAGAAATACCTATGCACTCCGCTCCATATTTCTGTAAAATATTTTCCGCTATGACGATTTTGGACATAAAAACCAGCTCGCTTATATGTTGATAGGGCCACACATACTCTTTCATAATATTTCCTCTTTCAGCTAATTACTTTGTTTTGTTTGCAGAGTTTTCGTCCTGCTCCAAAGCAATCACATCTGCAATATCACAATGCAGCGCCCCGCAGATACGCAGCAACGTTTTCATGCTGATATGCTCCCCCTTGCCCATGTTGGCGATCATGTTGGTGGTAAGTCCGGCGGCAAGCCGCAAGTCCTCTTTCCTCATGCCGCGCTCCTTCAAGATGTCCCATAGCGGCTGATAGCTGATGTGCATAGGCGTCCGCCTCCTTCTCCATCGTCAAATGTCTTGCCCCTATTATAGCAGGAGCCTTGTGTTTCCGCAATATTTCTTGACAGCGCCGCCGGTTCCGTCTGGATTGTGCTTTTCCTTTCTTTTGATTACATCTAATTCGCCTTTAACTGCTTCATGCCCTGGCTTTTTGCGCCCGGATTGTCGTTGCCGTAGCCTTCGAGCAAGTTAATCACGCCCCAGATACCAAGACCAGCACCGAGCGCGATAACGAGGGTTTGCAGTACAGTAACCGCCTGATTGAAAAATTCCATATAACCTCACTTTCTGCCGCATTGTGCGGCGATAAAAATATATTTTTGTTGTGTTTCGGGCAAAAAAATAGCGGTAGTCTTTTCGGCTACCGCATGAGGAAAGAGATATATTGCTTACAGGTAGGGGCGCGCCCCCAATAGGGACAGGGATTTTTGCGTCTGATAGAGTCCTCCTTTCTGCGCCGCCTTACAGGTCGGCGGCGTCTATGGCGTAGTAGTCAAATACTTCGTCCGGCTTAACGATTGCAGGGTGGCGGCGCAAGTGTTTTTCCATGTCAAAGGCATTTTTCTTGTCATAATCGGAAAGATACTTGTAATTCGGGTGCTTTGTAATATCGTACTTATCCGAGAAAAACGGACGCACTCCGCGTAGCTGCAAGATACATTTTCCACCGTCCATTACGGCGATTTCGTCCTGCGTCATAAGCTCTTTGCCACAATGTCAAGTGATGAATTCAAGAATTAGAAAAATTTTATCGTAACAGGGGTTGACATTTCTCATTTTGGTGCATATACTTGATACATCAAAATAATTTGATGTGAGGTGAGATCGTGGAAACAAAGTATCAAAAGCAGGCAAAAGTGTTTAAGGCTTTGTGCGATCCCAAACGGCTTGCAATTCTGGAGCAGCTAAGAGGCGGAGAAAAGTGCGCCTGTGTTTTACAAGAACCTCTGGATTTAACGCAATCTGGTCTTTCCTATCACATGAAAATTCTCTGTGATTCCGGCATTGTTACCAGCCGGCAAGAGGGAAAGTGGACGCATTACCAATTGAGCGATTCCGGCAGAGAATATGCGATAGAACTGCTAAAGGAACTGACAACGCCGGATACGGAACAAGCGATAGCTTGCCATCGGTGTGGATAGAATACGCCATCTAAATAGCGGATGGCTTTTCTTTTGGCAATACACATCAAAATATTTTGATATGTAATGTATAAAATGGAAAGTGAGGTTTTTGTATGGGTGTATGGGACTTTATTCAGGATCAGGTGCTTGGGATGCAATGGCTCAATGCACTGATCGGCATGGGGTTGTCGGCCCTTGGCCTGGATGTTACCGGACAGATCGGCGGCAGCATACAGTTTTTCATCTATGATGTCTTAAAGATCACTGTATTGCTTTGTGTGCTGATTTTTGCGATCTCTTATATCCAAAGCTACTTCCCGCCGGAGCGGAGTAAACGTATCTTGGGTAGATTTCACGGAGTTTGGGCGAACATTATCTCTGCTCTGCTGGGAACAGTGACACCATTCTGCTCCTGCTCATCTATCCCGTTGTTCATCGGCTTTACGAGTGCGGGCCTGCCGCTGGGTGTGACATTCTCCTTTTTGATCTCGTCTCCGATGGTTGATCTGGGAAGTCTTGTCCTGCTCATCAGCATTTTTGGCGCAAAAGTAGCCATCATCTATGTGTTGTTGGGGCTTGTCATTGCTGTCATCGGCGGTACAATCATTGAGAAACTGCACATGGAAAAGCACATTGAGAGCTTTGTTCTTTCTGCTGGCAGTGTGGACATTGAGTCTCCTGATCTGACGATACGGGAACGACTGATTTATGCGAAGGAACAGATGCTGGATACCTTCAAGAAGGTATTCCCTTACATTCTGGTGGGTGTCGGCATTGGTGCGTTGATCCACAACTGGATACCAGAGAGCTGGGTGGAAACCGTTCTTGGCAGCAATAATCCCTTTGGCGTTATTCTCGCCACGATTGTAGGCATCCCCATGTATGCAGACATTTTTGGCACAATTCCGGTTGCGGAGGCGCTGCTCTCCAAAGGAGCGCAGCTTGGCACAGTTCTGTCCTTCATGATGGCCGTCACAACCCTGTCCCTGCCGTCACTTATCATGCTCCGCAAGGCGGTAAAACCGAAACTGTTGGCATTGTTTATTGGTGTTTGTGCGATAGGAATTATTATTGTTGGTTATCTGTTCAATGTATTTCAATTTATTTTAATGTGATTTAGGAGGTAATTTACAATGGGACTGTTTGGTAAAAAGAAAGAAGAAAAAAGCTGCTGCTGCGGGAGCAGTTGTACACCGGAAGCTATGGCCCAGGCCGAAACCGCAAAAAAGTCAGCTGGTGTTAAAGTGTTGGGTTCTGGATGTGCAAAATGCCATGCGTTAGAGGATGCTACCAGAAAGGCACTTGAGGAACTGGGCATGGATTCAACCATCGACCATGTGACCGATTTTGCTCAAATCGCCGCCTATGGCGTGATGACCACCCCTGCCCTGGTGGTAGATGGTAAAGTGGTATCTTATGGTAAGGTTTTGAAAAAGGACGAGGCCAAAGCCCTCATTCAGAAGATCAGAGGGTAAGCGTATGAGCCAAAAGCCAAAAGTGGCCTTTATCTGTGTTCACAACTCCTGTCGGAGCCAGATTGCAGAGGCACTCGGAAAGTATTTGGCCTCTGATGTCTTTGAGAGTTACTCCGCAGGAACACAAACGGTACCACAAATCAACCAAGATGCCGTGCGGCTGATGAAACAGTTATACGGCATCGACATGGAGCAGACGCAATACAGCAAGCTCTTGACTGAACTTCCACCGATTGACATCGTTGTGACTATGGGTTGTAATGTAAATTGCCCCTATCTTCCCTGCAAATATAGGGAAAACTGGGGGCTTGACGATCCGTCTGGAAAGGATGAGGCGGAGTATCGGAAAACGATTGCGGCCATTGAGCAAAAAATGATGGCGCTAAAAGAATTCGTCAAAGAAAATTTCGAGCATTAAAAATAGCCCTCCCCAACATTGGGGAGGGCTTCGCTATCTTATGCTGCAATCTCCGGGATTTCCCCGACAAAGTTATAAACGATTCTGACTTCCTGCACCTTTTGGCCGTCCACCTTTTTGACCTCGCCAATCAGAATCCGGCTGATGAGCCGGTTCAGCACCGCCTCGTCCAGTTCCTCAATGGTGGCATAGCGCCGGATTTCCTTGATAAAGGTACGGACTTCGCTTTCCTGGGCATCAGCCCGGCTCTGCATCATCGTCAGGTCATGCAGACGCTTCTGGTTGGATTCCTGCTCCTGTTCCAGCGCCGCCGTCAGCTTCACAAACCGCTGCTCGGTCAGGATGCCTTTGGCCTTATCGGTGTACAGGCTCAGGAACATCCCGTCAATCTCCTGATTTCGGGCCTCCAGCCGCTGGCGTTCTTTCTCTGTCTGGGATGCGTCCACCAGATACCGGCGCTCCATCCGGCTGCTGAGCCGCTGATAGAACGCATCGGCGTCCTTCATGGCCTGCGCCGCCAGTTCCTGTATATCCTTCAGCACCAGATTGTATAAATCTCTGGCCTCGATCTTGTGGCTGGAGCAGACCTTGCAACCCATCCGATTGTAGGTCTGGCAGATATAGTACGCCTTGTCAATCGGCTCCCGCATCTCACCAGTGAAGCGGTTCTTGCCGGTTCTGCCGACTTTTTCATATCGCACCTGCATGGACTTCCCGCAGGTGGCGCAGTAGACCAGCCCGTGGAACAGGTTGTAGAAGGGACAGACATTGCCTTTCATAATGGGTGGCTTGCGGTCAATGAGTTCCTGTACCTGTTCCCATTCCTCCGGCGTCACAATGGCCTCATGGCAGCCCTCGATGATTTCCCAATCCTCACGGGGGATAATGTCATAGGTGTTGGAGCGGATGCCTTTCTGATGCGTCCGAAAGACCAGATGTGCGCCCTTATAAAAGGGATTCCGCAGGATATGGCTGATTCTGGCCCCGCCCCAGGAATAGTAGTTGGCGTCAAACTCCGTGTTGGCCTTGACATGGGTAATGGGGATTTTTTCTTCCATCAGCCGTTTGGAAATCCTCATGCAGCCCATCCCGTCAAGGGCATAGTCATAGATTTTGCGGATGATGGGCGCTGTCTCCGGGTCAATGATGAGATGCCCTTTGTCCTCCGGGTCACGCATCAGACCGAAGGGCGGCGTCCCCCCGCAGAACTTCCCCTGCCGGGAACGGGTCGTGATGCCCGCCAGCACCTTTTTGGAAATATCCCGGCTGTACATATCGTTCAGGATATTCTTAAAAGGCGTGATGTCCATCTCCTGACGGGTCAGGCTGTCCACGCCGTCGGTGATGGCGATATAGCGTACATTGTGTTTGGGGAAAAAGATTTCGATATAGCTGCCAGCTTCGATATAATTTCTACCAAGTCTGGACAGGTCTTTGGTGATGACGCAGCCGATCTTCCCCGCCTCAATGTCAGCGATCATGCGCTGGAAGGCAGGGCGGTTGAAAGCTGACGTTAGATAACGATACTTTTGAAAACACTGGAAAATCAAGGTTTTTCGAGCGACGGACAAGCAGGGTATTGTACTAAAAACTGAATACGACGCAGAAGCGGCGTTTCTTACTCTCTACATGGGAGAACAGGAACGCCGCTTTTTTATGCCCTTTGTTACGCAGTAGGGGCAGAAAAAGCCTTGCTACAAGCGATTTTGCGGGCGCGTATCTGGCGCGGCAAGGGATTTATACCTTATCCCCCGAAACCGCGCTTCTACTGCGTAACAAATCCACAGCAAAAGGAGTGATTTACTATGGCAGTTTTCAGAGTGGAACGGAACAAGGGCTACACCGTAATGAGCAACCACCACCTACGCAACAAGGAGCTTTCCTTAAAGGCAAAAGGGCTGTTGTCGCAAATGCTGTCACTCCCCGAAGATTGGGACTACACCTTGAAAGGCTTATCCCTTATCAACCGGGAGAAGATAGACGCTATCCGCGAAGCCATTAAGGAGCTTGAACGCGCCGGGTATATCGTTCGGTCAAGGGAGCGCGACGAGAAAGGACGCTTGCGGGGCGCGGACTATGTGATATTCGAGCAGCCGCAGCCGCCTACGCCGGATTTACCTACATTGGAAAATCCAACATTGGATAATCCAACGCAGGAAAAACCAACATTGGAAAAACCTACGTTGGAAAATCCAACGCAATTAAATAAAGATATACAAAGAACTGACTTACCAAAAAAAGAAAAATCAAATACAGATTTATCAAGTACCCATTCCATTCCTATCCTTTCCCCTAACCCCTCTCCTTGCAGAGAAGCGGCTACGCCGCCGGAACGGAAAGGAACGGAAGCGGCAGCACAGAGCGCAGTTGATATATACCGGGAAATCATCAAGGACAATATCGACTACCACATTCTCAAACAGGACATGAAGTTTGACGGGGACAGGCTGGACGAGATTGTAGACCTCATGCTTGAAACCGTATGCACCGCCAGAAAGCGGGTACGGATTGCGGGGGACGACTACCCGGCAGAGCTTGTGAAATCTAAGTTTATGAAACTGGACGGCGAGCATATCCGCTTTGTGCTTGACTGTATGCGGGAGAACACAACGAAAATCCGCAACATCAAGCAATATCTGAAAGCAGCCCTTTTCAACGCCCCGTCCACTATCGGCAATTATTACACTTCCCTTGTCGCCCATGACATGGCAAGCGGCGCACTGTCACCGAAGAAGCCGCAGTACGGCGACCCGGACTATTATTCATTCAAACCGGGCGAAAGCCTGTAAAACAACAAAAGGAGGATTTTATTATGGCACAGAAAATGACAGGAGCATTGGTATTTGACGAGCGCACCGACCGTTACGACATTCGCTTTGACTTAAACAGCTACTACGGGGGCTTGCATTGCGGTGAGTGCTTTGACGTATTCGTGCGGGGCAAGTGGAAGCCGACCCGGATTGAGTACGGCGACAACTGGTATCTTGTGGGTATCAGAGCCGAGGACTTGAACGGGCTGCGGGTGCGTATCTGACCGCCGCCCCATAAAGAAACGCGAAAGGAGGACGCGAGGAATTGCAGGACGAAGTAAACGAAAAGACCATAGCCCTTTACATCAAGACCGGGAAGCTGACCGCCCAGACGCTCCAAAAGGCAATGAAAGCCATACTGTCAAAGGGCAAAAAGCAGCTTGCAAAACCGCCACAGGGAAAGCAGAGCTTAAAGCAGCTTATGAAGCAGAACGCGGGCGTTTCCAACATTGAGATTACCGAGGGCAATATCAAAGCCTTTGAGAGTACGGCGAAAAAGTACGGTATCGACTTTGCGCTGAAAAAGGACGCAACGGAAAGCCCGCCCCGCTATCTGGTTTTTTTCAAGGGGCGGGACGCGGACGTGCTGACCGCAGCCTTTAAGGAGTTTTCCGCAAAGAAGCTGACACAGGAGAAAAAGCCCTCTATCCGAAAGCTGCTCTCTACGCTCAAAGAAGCCGCACAGGGCAAGAACGCGGAACGGGCAAAGGTCAAGAACAAGGACAGGGAGGTATCGCTATGAAGCCGGAAATCAAGAAGCTGCTTATCCTAAATCTCCCGTATCTGCTCTTTGTCTGGCTCTTTGATAAAGTGGGCGCGGCTGTCCGTCTATCCCCCGGCGCGGACGCAAGCGCAAAGCTGCTACATCTTGGGGACGGTTTTACCACCGCCTTTTCCAGTATCGCGCCGAGCTTCCACCCGGCAGACTTACTTATCGGCATTGCGGGGGCGGTCATTGTCCGGCTGATTATCTACACCAAAGGCAAGAACGCGAAGAAATACCGCCGCGGGACAGAATACGGTTCGGCGCGTTGGGGCGGGGCTGACGACATAAAGCCGTACACAGACCCGGTATTTGAGAACAATATCCCCTTAACGCAGACGGAACGGCTCACCATGAACAGCCGCCCGAAGCAGCCGAAATACGCAAGAAACAAAAATATTCTTGTAATCGGCGGTTCCGGCAGCGGCAAGACCCGGTTCTTTGTGAAACCGTCGCTCATGCAATGTACGTCAAAGGATTTTCCAACGTCGTATATCGTCACTGACCCGAAAGGAACACTGATTTTGGAAACCGGGAAAATGTTGCAGCGGTACAAATACCGTATCAAAGTGCTAAATACGATTAACTTCAAAAAATCCATGAAATACAATCCCTTTGCCTATCTGCGGAGCGAAAAGGACATTTTGAAATTAGTCAATACCATTATCGCCAACACCAAAGGCGACGGGGAAAAATCCGGCGAGGATTTCTGGGTGAAAGCGGAAAAGCTCTACTACACCGCACTAATCGGCTATATCTGGTATGAAGCCCCAGAGGACGAGAAGAACTTCACGACGCTGCTTGAAATGATAAATGCGTCGGAAGCCCGCGAGGACGACGAGGATTTCCAGAACCCGGTTGACCTCATGTTTGAACGTCTGGAAGAAAAAGACCCGGAACATTTTGCAGTCAAGCAGTACAAAAAATACAAACTGGCGGCGGGAGATGTATGCTCTAAGTGACTTCTTAATCATGGTTTTTGTCATGGTTAGTGAAGCAGTCACTTAGAGCATTTTCATTTCAGGAGGTACAGCCATGAGAAACGAGAAAATTACCCCACTGTATGAGCGTTTGAGCCGCGATGATGAGTTACAGGGCGAGAGTAATTCCATAAGCCATCAAAAGCAGATGTTAGAGGAGTTTGCCCGCAGGAATGGGCTGCCGAACCCCACCCACTTCACCGATGACGGCGTATCGGGAACCCGCTTTGACCGCCCCGGCTTTCTGGCGATGATGGAGGAAGTCGAGGCCGGACGGGTGGAGGCCATTGTTATCAAAGACATGAGCCGCCTGGGGCGCGATTATCTGAAAGTCGGCCAGGTCATGGAGATTTTGCGGCAGCGCGGCGTCCGGCTGATCGCCATCAATGACGGTGTGGACAGTCTGAAAGGCGATGATGATTTTACCCCGTTCCGCAACATCATGAACGAGTTTTACGCCCGCGACACCAGCCGGAAAATCCGCTCTGTGTTCAAATCCAAAGGCATGAGCGGCAAACACCTGACCGGAACCGTCATTTATGGCTACCTGTGGGACGAAAAGCGGGAACACTGGCTTGTGGATGAAGAAGCCGCCGAGGTGGTACGCCGTATCTTTTCCCTGACGATGGAGGGCTACGGCCCCTATCAGATTTCCAAGCTGCTGTCCGAAGCAAAGGTTGAAATCCCCGCAGTCCATCTGGCACACTTTGACGAAGGAGTAAACAGGACGAAGCCGGTCAAAGACCCCTACGGCTGGGGATCGTCCACCATTGTGAACATTCTGAAAAAGCGGGAATACCTGGGCCACACCATCAATTTCAAGACCCGCAAGCACTTCAAGGACAAGAAAAGCCACTATGTTGACGAAAGTGAGTGGACGATTTTCGAGAATACCCATGAGGCCATCATCGACCAGGAAACCTTTGACAATGTGCAGCGCATCCGGGCAAATGTCAGGCGCTACCCGGACGGCTGGGGCGAGGCCCATCCCCTGACCGGCCTGATGTACTGTGCCGACTGCGGCGGCAAGATGTATGTCCATCGCGTCAATAACGGCAAGCGTGACCCGCAGTTTACTTGCAGCCAGTACACCAAAGTCCCATGCGGGACGCTCTGCGGCACGCAGCACCGCATCCGGGCCGAAGCTGTCCTGACCCTGATAACCGATATGCTCCGGGCCATCGCGGAGTATTCTAAAAATGACCGGGCTGAGTTTATCCGCACCGTCCAGGAAACGCAGGCCGCCCAGCAGACCGCCGATATATCCAAGAAGCGGAAACGGCTGGCCGCCGCCCAAAAGCGGGCGGGGGAACTGGAAAAGCTGATTTGCAAAATCTATGAGGACAACGCCCTGGGTAAGCTGCCGGACACCCGGTATGAGGCCCTGGACGCACAGTACGCCAAAGAGCAGGACGCCCTCAATGCGGAAATCGCGGAACTGGAAAAGGCCGTTACCGGCTATGAGCAGAGCCGGAAATCTGCGGAGAAGTTTATTGCCCTGATTGACAAGTACGAGAATTTTGACACGCTGACAAATACCATGCTCAACGAGTTTGTAGAGAAAATCCTTGTCCATGAACGCGCCCTCAAAGGCAGCCAGGACACCACGCAGGAGGTTGAAATCTACTTCAACTTTGTGGGGCGGTATATCCCGCCCGCCTTACAGCCGGTTCCCCTGACCCCGGAGGAACAGGAAGAACTGCGGAAGAAGGAGGAACGCAAGGACAGGCTTCACCAGAACTACTTGCGCCGCAAAGCAAACGGCAAGCAGAAGGAATGGGAAGAACGCTACAACGCCAGGCGCAAGGCGAAAATGGAGGCAGCAAAGGCCGCGATCCGGGCCGAGGATATGGAGAAAGGCATTTTTTCCACCGTCAGCCAGTTACCCAGGCAGGAGCCGCGCAAGGCCACCGTATCGGCCAGCGCCGCAGTTTAACCATCACAGTGCAAAGGAGGACGAACATGAACGAATTGACTTACACCCGCTGCGGAGATTACTACATCCCCGACCTGAAACTTTCCGAGCAGTCAGAGGCCCCCATCGGCAAGTATGGCCGTATGCGGCAACGCCACCTGAGGGAACACCGGCCCGGCCTTTACAGCAGCTTGATTTTGAGCGAAAAGCTGTACCCGCACCTATTGGAGATTGACCGGGCGGCGCGTGAACGGATGGACGCCATGCTGCCCCGCATGATGGAGGCAGCGGGCGTCACCGAGGAACTGAAAGCCCGTGACCCTATGCGCTGGGTAGGGCTGATGAACACGCTGAAAGAGCAGGTGGAGGAAATTATTCAAGACGAACTGATTTACAATTAGCTTTTTAGGCAGAGGCTTCGGCCTCTGCCTAAATCACAATTCTGACACGCTTTGCATCTTGTATTCTTCGAGATCAAGAAATATACTGAATATATTGGAGGAATGCGAGATGGAATATATGACTTTGAAAGAAGCAAGCGAAAAATGGGGCGTTTCGGCCCATCAAATAAACTATTACTGCGTCGATGGCCGTATTCCCGGAGCTGTGAAAATGGCAACAATCTGGCTGATACCGAAAGACGCAGAGAAGCCTGCTGACAGACGTAGGAAGAAGGAAAAAACAACCAATGAGATTAACGAAAAAGTGAATTTGACTGATTATAGACTTTTTCCTATTATGATACCAGCGAGCGAGGTGAAATCATGAGCTATACGATTATGGTCATAGATGATGAGCAGATGATTTTAGATATGCTTCGGGATCAGTTTGAAATGGAGCAGTATCAAGTAATCACAGCAAAAAGTAGTGAGGAGGCACTGCAAAAGCTGAACCAGCAGCCAGATATTATTCTGCTGGACATCAATATGCCGGGGATGGATGGCCTTGAGTTGTGCCGGGCGATCCGCGACCATGTGGCCTGCCCCATCCTATTCTTAACCGCCCGGATTGAGGAGGCAGACCGTGTAGCAGGCTTGCGGGCCGGTGGGGATGATTATATTTTGAAACCGTTCAGCCTGGCTGAGCTGACTGCTCGTGTTGAGGCCCACCTGCGCAGAGAGAGCCGTATCCAGCAAAAAATCAGTGTCCGGGGCTTTGGAGACATTGTGGTGGACTACGCCGCAAGGACTGTCTCGCGAAATGGCCAGCCCATAGAACTTTCCAAGGTGGAATTTGATATAGTGGAACTGCTTTCCCTCCACCCTGGACAGGTATTCAGCCGGGAAACAATTTATGAACAGGTGCGGGGCTTTGACGGCACCGCTGACAACGCTGTGGTGAAGGAACACATCCGCCGCATCCGAAACAAGTTGGGGGCGCAGTATATTGAAACAGTCTGGGGGTGCGGCTATAAATGGGTAAAATAAAACACTGGCTTCGCTCCATGCCGCTCCGCCGAGCCTTCGTATCACTTGTCCTTGTTATGGCGGTGCTTGTAGCAGGTATTTCGGCAGCGACTATTTTTACCTGTGTCAATGTGCAAAATCACATCTTGGAAAGTGTAACGGACTATCAGGTGCTGCCACCCCAGGAAACTGAGGATGAATATAACCTGGTGATTGCGGATGATGAACAGATTGTCCCAGGGGAAAATGGACAGCTTGTAATTTTATCCACCGAATACCAAATCGCCAATCTGAGCGATACACAGCGGGTGGCCTACTATGCGGCAAAAGCAGCCGTAGTCCTGGTGCCGACCTTGCTTTTCGTGCTTGGGACGATTTTCTGCGCCTGGATGTTCTATTCCATCAAACTGAAACAGCCGCTATCGTTACTCTTACAGAGCGCCGACCGCATATCGCAAAGCGACCTGGATTTTTGTTTGGATTATCCCGCTTCGGACGAAATGGGTGAACTCTGTCGGGCGATGGACACTATGCGGGCCGCCCTCCTAAAAAATAATCAAGAGACCTGGGCTATGATGGAGGAGCGGCGCAAGCTCAGCGCCTCCATCGCCCATGATCTCCGTACCCCCATCACCGTGATGAAGGGCTACACAGAATATCTCTCGCATAATGTCCCGCTTGGACGCATCAGCGAGGACAAACTGATGGACACGATCCACAATCTTTCTTTGGCAACAGACCGACTGGAACAGTATGCAAACCAGGTGCGCGAGATACAGGCGATGGATGCCATCCCAGTGAAGCCAACAGCTTGCTCTTTGCGGGAATTTTTTGAGGAGCAGGAGGACGAATACACCGTTTTGGCGCAGCAGCACCAGCTTCAATTCTCTATGGATATTAGTGGGGTTCCGGATATTCAGGTCATGCTGGATGGGATTTTGGTACATCGCATGATCGACAATGTGATTTCCAATGCCCTGCGCTTCGCCAGCCGTGAGATCAAATTAAAGGCTGGGTGGCAAGAAAGTCTGCTTACAATTCAAGTACATGATGATGGGAAGGGCTTTTCAGAAGAATCCCTCCGCTCCGCCACAAGGCCGTTTTACAAAGAAAACACGGAAAATGACCACTTCGGGCTTGGCCTCTCGATCTGCAACACCCTTTGCCAAAAACAGGGGGGAACGCTCTCTCTGAGCAATCACAACGGAGCCTGCGTAGAAATGCAGATACAAGCGGAAAAAATTGATGCCGATTGACCAATCGTAGACCTTTTCCCATTATACTCTCCTTATCCTACCGATAAGGAGAGTATTTTTATGCACAGATTTCTTTTTATTTCATTGGCACTTGTATGTTTGCTGGCTGGGTGCAGCGCACCGCAGACCAGAGACCCAGCCACGGACGAATCGGACAGCCTGGACGCCTATTTTGAGGAAGAACCAGCGGACAATGAGATGGGCTCTGCGGAATTTGGTCTGCAAGACCCGATGGACACGGTTTACACCTACGATGGTGAGTCCTTGGAAATTCCGTTCTCCATAACTGGCGCTTCTTCTGGAAAGACTACAGAGATCGGCGTCCTCCTATTTGTGGATGGGGTGGCCCAGCCCTATTCCGCAGTCTATGAGGATGGTACAGAGCTTGAGGAAAGCTATATGCAGGTCTTTAACCTGGACTATGAACAGCAGGAGAATTTCGACATGGTATTCCAGCCCGTGACAGGCAAAGCGGGAGAAACCGTCCCTGTTATGGCTGTCACCATTCTGGAACCCAGTTTTGTGGCAGAGGGGCCGGATAATCCGCGTTATGGCTTCCACCACCAGGAATCTGCAACCACATCCCGCCAGATTTCTTTTGTAGCAGACGCCCCCGCACAGACATTGGCGACAGCCGGTACGGACTACAATGTGGTGGATCTGCCGCAGGACATATTAGATACCCTGGCCGCATGGGGTGCGACTGATAGCTTGGACACGACAGCAACCTTGTCCCTGGGTGTAGAAGATGGAAATTACATTCAGGCAGACGGGAAAACGGCAACGATTACTGTGCAACTCTACGGCGGGCCGGAGACGGATTTCAATATCACTCTGTTTATCAACCACCAGCCTGTCCAACTCAATGGAGCGGACTATCTCTCTGTTCGGACGGTGAAAAACCAGATGGTGGAAGCCACATTCCAGATTGATACCTCTGCACTTGGTGCGCTGAACACAGTCTATGCCATTGCCGTTACCCCGGAAGATGGGGAGCTTGAAATCAACAATCCAGTTAAGACAGCATCTGTACTTTTGGTCAACGGGGAGGTTTGACGAACATGAAAAGAATCAGTATTTTGCTTGCGCTTACACTCAGTCTTTCTCTGCTTTCCGCCTGCGGAGGCAACGAACCGGCGGCAAGCACCGGAAATCCGTCCAGCGAGTCCTCAGCGGACTCCCAGCAGGTTCCTGACGGATCGGCAGAGCAGACGGCTGGCATCGGGGCCGATTTTCTCTCGCCGGAGTACGATTATACCACAAATGAGCTGAAACTGACCGACCTATCTACCGGCGAAGTAACAGCCACCTACGCTTTTGACGCCGCCCAAACGCCCCTGCTGACAGACAAGACCAGCCAGGGGGCCATCGTTATGCTGTCCAGCCAGACAGCGGCGGATGTGCAGGATACCGGCGGGGTCACGGTGATCTCCGGCGACAGTTCTGCGGAGACACTGTATTACTGGCTGTTCGATCAAAGCCTTAATCTGGTGAATACCTATGAATTGACGGACGAGACATTGGTAAATGGGCTTTGGGGCTCTGTCTTTGCCGCTGCGCCGGATGGGAAAACCCTTGTATATGCGGAAGGGCCCAGTCTTTATCAATATACCTTTGAGACACAGGAGCTGACGGAAATCACTCCGGCCATGAGCGAAACCGTTTATTTTGAGGCAGTCGGGTACAGCGGCAGCGGAGACTATTTGGCCTTTTTCGGAAGCCTGGACGGGCAGGAAAATACCACAGCCTACGGCTCGATTGACTTGAGCAGCAACACCGCCGCTGTTTTTACCGCCGATGGCTTTTCCGGTTCTATGCTCTCTGTGAACGGAGAATATGCCGCTGTTTCTGATACGATTCTGCCCGCCAGCATGGGAGGCGCAAAGCAGACCGGCTCCGTCCTCTTTTTGGACTTGGCCCAGCAGCAGGGAAAAGCAATCAGCGTGGAGAGCGGAGATGAAAGCGGGATTGCCGCTGTATCCGCAGACGGCCAGTACATTGTGACCTGTGCGGGTGGGGACAGCCCAAGCGGCACTCTGCGGGCCTATCAGGTCAGCGATGGCACGAAAGTTGCGGATGAAACCTATACGATGGATGCAAACTGCAAGCCCTATGAGATTTGGGTCATCGGTCATTCCGCCTATGCAGCCCTGGGTACGGATGACGGCTATGCCCTCTCACAGGCGGTTGACCTTCCGTGAGGAATACATGATGAAACTGGAACTTGAAAGCATCACAAAATTTTATGGAAAATATCCCGCGCTCCAAAATGTTTCCGCAGTTCTGACAGAAGGCGTCTACGGCCTGCTGGGGCCAAATGGAGCTGGCAAGACGACACTGATCAATATTTTGATTGGAATACTGCCTGCCAGCGGCGGCGTGATCCATCTGGACGGTGAAAACACCGTCCAGATGGGCGGGCGCTACTTCGACCAGATTGGCTATATGCCCCAATACCCTCAGTTCTATGCAAATTTTACCGTACAGGAATTTTTGGACTATATGTGCCAAGTAAAAGGGGTAGCGAACGCAAAAGAGAGCATCGACGCGGCGCTGGTTTTCGTCAACCTGGAGGAAAACCGCAGCAAGCGGATCGGGGCGCTGTCCGGCGGGATGCGGCAGCGGCTGGGGATCGCCCAGGCCATTCTGAACGACCCCAAACTGCTGGTGCTGGACGAGCCGACGGCGGGCCTTGACCCAGGCGAGCGGATTCGCTTCCGCAATCTTATTTCTCGTCTGGCCAAGGGGCGTATTATCCTTTTAGCTACCCATATTGTTTCCGATGTGGAATATATCGCCAAAGAAATCCTCCTGCTTCGGAGGGGTACACTGGTCATGCAGGGTACGCCCAGGGAACTGGAACAGAGCATCCAGGGAAAGGTATGGGAGGTGTCGGCCAACGAGGCGGATATGGCCCTGATGGTGGACACCTACTGCGTGAGCAACATCAAGCAGCAGGACGGCTCCTATCTGCTGCGCATTGTAGATGACGGGAAACCGCTCCGGGGCGCAAGGCCGGTGCCCCCCAATCTGGACGACCTGTTCCTGCATACCTTCTTCCAGCCCAGTGAGGGACAGTCATGAGTTTTCTCTATTTGGAGGCAAGGAAAGGCATCCTGCGGCGTTATACACTGATCGCGCTGGCGCTGTTCCTGTGCCTGAATACGGTCAAAATCATCGCAGACTATCGCGCCGGCGAGATACGGCCTGTTGCGGCCAATACAAGCGGGATGCAGACAGGCTACAACACCATATATGAGCGGATTAAAGGCCCTATTACAGAGGAAACCGTGCGCTTCCTCACGTCAGAGTACCAGCGGCTGGACGATTTGACGGCAGATGGTACATATAGCCGGGAACCGCAGGAGGGGACGTACAGCGGCTATATCTTTGGCGACTACTATCTGCTCCACAGCTATTTCTATCCCCACATGGAGTACAGTGTCAAATATTCCTCTGACATGGAGGAAATTCTGGCCCAGGCAAAAGAAAACTTGACCTTCTATCAGGAGAGCGGAAATGTAGCGGGAGCGGCAGAAAATGCCTACATTCTAAACCATTATTCAGGCCGAACGATCCCCGCGTTTTATCTGTATGACGGTTGGGAGGCCCTACTGTCCTATGACTTTTCCGATCTGCTGATCCTGCTCTTACTCATTTTGGCGGTAGCACCCACATTCACGCGGGAGAGAGAAAATGGGATGACGCTGATCCTATCCTCCTGCAAGCGAGGCAGATGGCCTCTGCTCTTTTCCAAATGCGGCGCTGGCGTGATGTTTGCGTGGATACTGACGATTCTGTTCGCCCTGTTAAACCTGCTGGTATTTGGGCTTTTGTGTGGTTTTGAAGGCTGGTCCAGCCCACTCTATGCTATCGAGAGTTATCAATATACGCCATTCTCCGGCTCCATTTTGCTGTTCTATGGATTGATGAGCGGACTGAAAGCCATCGGTTTCAGTGTGACAGCACTCTTGCTGATTTTCCTGTCCGCCCGTTTCCAAAAATCACTTTACCCCTGCCTGATTGGATTGGGGCTTGGCGCAGCATTGAACTACTGCACCGGCTGGGCGCTCTCCTCCGTGTGGTGGAAACAGGCTCTTTCCTGCATCAGCCCATTCACCTTGACCAGCGGCAGTAAACTGCTGGAAAGCCTGTCCGGAGTGAGCATCGGCGGGGTATATTTGCTCCAGATTCTTGTCGTTCTGATCGTTCAAGCTGTAATCGAGTGTCTGCTGGTCATAGCAATCAGGAGGAAATCATGCTGCAAGTAGAATTAAAAAAGATATTGTTTCACCATAAAGGGCTTTTACTTCTTCTGATTTCTCTGGCGGCCTATGCAGTCTTTTGTGTTGGCAGCGGCTACGACAGCAGTTATGTGATTGACCGGAATGAAGATACCTACCTGGCCTACATGGATCGCTGGCAAGGCGAGGTGACAGAGGAAAAAGCACAGGAGATGGAGACGGAATACGCAGAAGCCACCCGCTCCGATGACGGCAGAAAAGCCGCCTTCTTGACCATCTATAACCAGTATTACTACGCAAAAGAGGACCCCGCCCATCGTTTTCTCATGGACGAGCGGGGATGGGATACACTCCTAACCCACGATGGGGTGAATGTAATCCTGTTGTTGTTCCTGCTGGCGCTTTGTGTTCCGGTATTTTGTGGGGAATACCAGTGTGGGATGGCGCAGATCCTCCGCTCTTGCAGAAATGGCCGAGGGCGGTTGGCTGGGATCAAGTTAGGCATAATGGCGGCCCTGGCGGTTCTGGCGACGGCTTTGTTTCAGTTGGTGCAGTTTGTTGTTGTCTCCTTATTGGTCGGCCTGGATGGAGCATCCTATCCGCTGCAAAGCCTGTCCTTTTTTGAACATTCGCCCTATCTCATTTCCGTTGGACAGGCGTATGGGATCGTAGTCCTGTCCAGATGCTTGGGCGCTGCTTGGTTTTCGATCCTGATTGCCCTGCTCTCCATTCTGTTCCGGCAGACGGTGCTGACTACATTTTCCGGCATCGCGGTTTCTATCCTGCCACATTTGATCGGCGGCAGCTTTCTCAAATATGTCCTTCCGCTCCCGGCGGGTCTGCTGGCCGGAACCGGCTATGTGTGGGGGACACTGACAGAGGTTGGATATGACGAGAACTGGAACTTGATTGATATAGTGACCTTTCCGGGCATCACGCCGGAGCAGTTTGGACTTTTGGCGATTCTGTCCTTGGCTATCATCTGTCTGCTGATTTGGCTCTGTCTCAGGTTTTATGTCGGTAGGCGGAAGGCCATTTCTACTCGCCCTCTCCTGACAGCGGTATTGATACTCTGTATGACCGTTTCATTGAGTGGCTGCGGGCAAAGCAATTCTGCTGAGATTACGCATGATTTTCTGGCCGATGCGTCCAAGGGAGAAAACAGCACCTATACAGTGGAGCTTGATATGGTGGAGAACACCATCACCGCGACCAGCAAGGCCACAGGTGAGGCCATCCTGCTGACCCGTGATCCCTTTGGACAAGCTGGGGCGATCTCCAGCATCTACGTTGATGAGGACGCCTGTTATTACGCCTCCAGCGGCGAGGTGGGCGATGGTTTTCAGATTTATCGGGTTGACTTAAAGGATTTCTCCACACGGCTTTACTTCAGCACCGGCTCTGATAACACGGCGACTTTTTGGGGACTGCTTGACCATGAACCAACGATGGATGAACTGCTGGCCGATGTGGGCTCTGTTACATCCTTTGTCGTAGACGGGAATTACATCTACTATCTGCAAGGCGGACGGCTCTATAAGGTGTTCCGTTGGACGGGATGGGAGACAGTGGTTGTCCCCAACGTAGAAGGAATGCACAGCTTGGAGTATATGAGTGTTATCTGATACTAATTAACTTATATCCCAAATATAAAAAATCTGCCAGCGGCAGAAAAGAAAAAAACCGCTGCGTGGCAGATTACTTTTCACGCCTATTTTTTGCTGGCGGCGGTTTTGAGAAATCAAGGCCGCCGCTCTTATTTTTATCTGAAGGAGAGTGATGCCAGAACAGGCGGCCCAAGGAGGGAGCCGCCATGAGAGCAGGAATATGTAGTTCGTCAAAAAAAGCCCAGCCACCGAACCGGTCCCGTCTGGCAGCCGGTGCGAAAATTGTCATTCTGTAAGTGAATATTGGAGTTTTTGCGCTCGAATAGCTTTTTGCTGTCCGGGCGCTTTTTCATACCTATGGGGCCGGAACATCAGGCCAACATGGCCCGAACCCTGCCCCCGGTGCCGCTCCCCGCCGCCCCGTTCAGATTTTCTCACAAAAAATCTGAACGGAGGAAAGGCAGATGGAAGTCACCATCAATTATAACGGACAAGCTGTGGCCGTGGAGGTCACACTGGAAGTCTATGAATTTCTTGACCGGGCCGACCACAAAACCGAGAACCTGTCCCATGAACAGCGGCGGCACTGGGATGGCCGGGAGTTTGACGAATACATAGTTGCCACCGAGGGCGTGGGTATCTATGGCGAAACGCCGGAGGATTACCTGTGCCGTATGGAAACGCTGGGCGAGCTGATGGCTGTCCTGGATACCTGCACCGAGGCCCAGCGCCGCCGGTTCCTGCTCTATGCCCTGGACGGGCTGACCCTTGCGGAGATCGGGACGGTGTGCGGCTGCTCCAAAGTGGCCGTGTATCAGAGTGTGGAGGCAGTCAGAAAAAAATTTATAAAATTCTTTGAAAACAGGCTTAACGAATGACCCCTTTTCGGGCTACCAAGTGAAAGGGATTGTTTCCCTTATCCCAGCGGGAGGCGGACAGCGGACAAGCTGCCCGCCTCTCCCATTTTCAGGAGGTAAGCCTATGAAAACAATCAATCTGCGGTGGATTTATCCCCACTACCGGCACGACGAGTTTGTAGAGGTCAGCGACGAGGTCTGGGAGGCCATGCGGCAGGCCCAGCGCGAGATGAACAACTATGAGCGCCGGAAGGTCTATCACCGCGCCTGGTACTCCCTGGATGCATATAGCTGGGCGGAGAACTACGCGCTGGAACACGGCAGATCGCCGGAGGAAATCCTTTTGGAGCGCGAGGAACGGGCCGCCCGCCTGCGGCTGGTTGCCGCCTTGCCGGAGGCCCTGGCCCATGCCACTCCCACCCAGGCCCGCCGCGTCCGAGCCTACTACATCGCCGGTATCAACCAGCCGAAAATTGCCCGGATGGAGGGCGTACACAGCAGCAAAGTCAGTATTGCCATCCGTCGGGGCCTGCGGAATATGCGCCGCTGCTATGACGGCCTTTTCCCATCAGAGTGAGGGCGGGCCTATGCAGACGATCAACCTCAAACAGTATTACCCATTCTGCACCGAGGACACCTTTGTGGAGGTGTCGGATGAAATTGTCGAGGCGTTTCTGCTGGACAAGCGGGCCGAGGCCGCCAGGGAGCGCAAGATGTACCGCTACAAGGCCCACTACTCCCTTGACTGTGATGACGGAATTGAGAAAGCTGCCATCGGCTGGGCGCAGCCATCGCCAGAGGACTACATCGTGCAGAAAGAGGAACAGGCCGAACACGCCGAGCTGATCCGGCGGCTCTATGAGGCCATTTCTTCGTTGCCCCCAACGCAGGCCCGCCGCGTCCATGCCCGGTATATGCTGGGGATGAAAGTGAAGGATATTGCCGCGATGGAGGATATCACCCCATCCCAGGCAGGAAAGTCCATCCATGCGGCGCTCCGGCGGCTGCGCCGGTACTTCATACGCCGGAAATGGACAAGCGGCCTATGAAAACCATCAACCTGAAAAAATACTACTACCCGATTTGTAAGAAAGACACCTTTGTGGAAGTGCCGGACGAGGTGGCAGACGCCATTGTAGAGGAAAGCCGCGCAGAGGACGCCAATGACGCCAAGCAGCACTATCACTGTTACTCTCTGGACGCATCCCCCGGCATGGAAAACCATTTCCCGGAGCAGGCCGTTTCCCCGGAGGATATTCTGATGGAGAAGGAAACGGAACGGGAACAGGAGGCCGCCCGCGCCCTGATGATGGAACGGCTCCGGGAGGCCCTTGCCACCCTGACTCCCCGACAGGCGAGCTGCCTTCATGCCCGGTTTTGGGAGGGCAAACAGTTTAAGGAGATTGCCGAGGCCGAAGGCTTCACGACATCAGCGGCCATTGTCACGGTTCGCAACGCCATTATCAAGTTACAGAAATATTATATCAAGCGCGGCTGGATGAAGCCGCCAAAGGAGAAAGCGATATGCACAAAGACAGCACCGCCCAAACGAAACAGAAAAAAGACGAGCGCGAAGAAGTCCTGAAGGAAATCCGGCAGCTTGAGAACCGCCAGAAGATTTTGGAGAACAAGCAGCGCAATGAGGAACGCAAGGCCCGCACCCGCCGCCTGATTGAGCGCGGGGCCATTTTGGAGGGCATTTTCCCTCTGGCCCCCGACCTTCCCGGCGTAGAGGTCAAGGCGTTCCTGATTGCCCTGTCCCATCTTCCGGGGGCGGCGGAACTGTCCGCAAAACTGCCGAAATCCGGGGACAAGCCGTAAGTCCCTTGTTTACAAGGGCGCACTTATACACCGTTGCCGGTGTCGTGCGCCCTGCCGGGGGCTGTTGCGTACTTCGTCCGCGATGGGGAGCTACACTCCCCAAACCCCTTGTGCGCCCCGCGCAGCCAAACACCCGCTTCGCGTCTGTTCGGCTCCAGGTCGCCTGAAATATCCCCGCCGAAAGGAGGTGCCACCCATAGATTTCTGTCATATCCCCGTCAGTATCATCAAGCGCAGCGAGGGCCGTTCCGCTGTTGCCGCAGCCGCCTACCGAAGCGGAACCAAACTGACGAATGAATGGGACGGCCTGACCCATGATTACACCCGGAAAGGCGGCGTTGTCCATGCGGAAATCATGCTGCCCGCCCACGCCCCGCCAGAGTTTGCAGACCGCTCCACCCTCTGGAACAGTGTCGAGCAGATCGAGAAAGCCAGGGACAGCCAGCTTGCCCGCGAGATCGAAGCGGCCCTGCCCCGCGAACTGTCCAGGGAACAGCAGCTTGCCCTTGTCCGGGCCTATGTGAAGGACAACTTTGTGGACAAGGGGATGTGCGCCGACTTTGCCATCCATGACAAGGGAACCGGCAACCCCCATGTGCATATCATGCTGACCGTCCGGCCCCTAAAAGAAAATGGCGCATGGGGCGCGAAGTGCCGCAAGGCATACGACTTAGACGAAAACGGCCAGCGTATCCCGGATGGGAAAGGCGGCTGGAAGAACCACCGGGAGGACACCACCGACTGGAACGACAAAGGGAATGTGGAGATTTGGCGGGCGGCATGGGCGGCCT
>NZ_FRAH01000049.1 GCF_900142265.1 Anaerotignum lactatifermentans DSM 14214
CAATCAAATCTTCCTCTATCTCTTTAGGCAGCTTTGCTGGCTGTCCTGTATTTTTACGTCCCCGTCGTTCTACCGCTAAACCTTCTGGACCCTCCTCAAGATAGATGCGCTCCCAGCGCTTAATAATACCGAGACAGTTGATATTAAATCTTCTCATGGTTTCACTGAGACTTAGACCTTCTTCCCGCATCGTTTCTACCACCAGTTGCTTGAATTCTGGTGTATATCGTTTATTTGGTACTCCTTTTGGCATAAAAATCACCCCACTTGTTATTCAGTATATCATACTGTCTAACAAATGGGGTGCAGTTCACGTTTCGGAATTCTCTCTTTTTTGTTTACATATGAAGATATGCACGGATGCGGTTGCCTAGCAGGCAGGCGATGATGATTTTCACAATATCCAAGGGCAGGAATACCAACGCTCCCATGGGCAGGGATTGTAAAAACGTGGTGTTTGTCAGGTATGCCATCCATGCGGTACCCAGCATATAATTGATGATGGTTGCCAAAAATAGTCCGCCCATCTGTGCCGGTATATTTCTGGGAAAACGGGAAACAAACAGACTGCTGATGCCCGTCAGAAACAGAAATCCGATGAGATACCCGCCGCCGGGAGCGGCAAAACGGGAAAGTCCTGCCGTATAGCCGGAAAATACAGGCAGCCCCGCAGCACCTAAAAGCAGATATAGCCCAATGGCAGCCAGTGCTTGTCTGGGCGGCAATACATAGGCTGTCAGATACATGGCAAATGTACCCAATGTCAGTGCCACAGGGCTTATGGGTATGGGAATGGATATGGGTGCGAATATACAAATGACAGCTGCCATCAGGGCAGTCATGGTGAGTGTGCGTGTTTTGGTCATGGCAGATGCCTCCTTTTCTTTCTGTAAGGAGGATACGCTTTTTGTTTTTGAAAGTCAACTGATTATAAATAAAATGGTTTACAATCGAAAATAAAAAAAGTTTTGTAAGAAAAAATGAAAGATTGCGGAAGTAAAATGTGATATACTATAAAAAAATCCGGGAAAAGGGAAGGGGGAGAAGCATATGTCAAAATTTTGCAACCATTGCGGCGCGTCTGTAGGCGAGGAAGACCGGTTCTGTACGGTCTGCGGCAAGCCCATTACAGCAGAGGGTGGGGCAGAACAGCCCAAAGCACCCCATGCGGAAAGTCAAAAGAAAGAAGAATTGGATAGGGAACCCATTACCGTGGGCGGTTATCTGATTATGTTTCTGGTTATGTGTATTCCAGTGGTGAATCTGGTGGTACTGCTTTTGTGGGCATTCGGGAAAAACGGCAATGTGAACCGCCGGAATTTCTCACGGGCAGCTCTCGTTTATATTGCCATCGGCATTGTCCTGTCCATCAGTGCGGTACTGTTTTTCGTTGGTATTTTCGCCAATGCGGTGCAGTATCAGCAGTATCACACATATGAGCATTATGGCAATCCGTATAGGAACGACTGGGAATACTATGATGAGTATGTATATACGCCGGACAGCACAAACGATTTTATGTATTCCATCACCGAAGGCGACGCACCTGTGGAAGATCTGGAACTGTACGATATTACCATTTCAAACGTATGAAAGAAAACCATTCGGCACATACTACCTCTATAAAAAGGAGGCGTGGATGTGAGCGGATGGTTTTTATTTTTTGCACAGATGTTGTTTTTCCTGCTGGGGGCGTGGTATTTCCTGCGGAGCGGTTCCCGGCGGAAAGGCGGACGGGATAGCATTTCCATGGAGGAGAACGAGCGGGAAATGGAAAAGCTGGATGCTATGCGGCAGGTGGGACTGACAGAACCCTTGACGGAACAGACCCGTCCCAAGTCCTTGGGAGAAATTGTGGGGCAGGAGCGGGGCATTCGCGCCCTTCGTGCGGCTCTTTGTGGTCCCAACCCCCAGCATATCATCATTTACGGTCCCCCCGGCGTAGGCAAAACGGCAGCGGCAAGGCTGGTGCTGGAGGAAGCCAAAGGACGGCGAAATTCCCCTTTTTCCATCAATGCGAAATTTGTGGAGGTGGACGCTACCACATTGCAGTTTGACGAGCGGAGCATTGCAGACCCTTTGCTTGGTTCTGTCCATGACCCTATTTATCAGGGGGCAGGGGCTTTCGGGCAGATGGGGATTCCTCGTCCTCAGCCCGGCGCTGTCAGCGAAGCCAATGGGGGTGTGCTGTTTATCGACGAAATCGGGGAACTGCACCCAATCCAGATGAACCGTCTGCTGAAGGTGCTGGAAGACCGTGTGGCAAAGTTCCAGAGCAGTTATTACAGTCGGGAAAATAAGCGGATTCCCCCTTATATCCACGAAATTTTCCAGAAAGGTCTGCCGGCGGATTTTCGGCTCATTGGTGCCACCACCCGCAGCCCTTCGGAATTGCCGGCAGCACTGCGTTCCAGATGTACAGAGATTTTCTTTGACGGTCTGCGTCCCGAAGCCGTGGAGCAGATTGCTGCGGATAGTATGGAACGAGTAGGACTTCAGTACGAAGATGGTCTTTGTGGAAAAATTGCCCTTTATGCCGGCGGCGGCAGGGATACGGTGCGTCTGGTGCAGTCTTTAGCCTCTCTGGCGGAAATGAAGGGGCGGAACTGGGTCGGCAGTGCGGACTTGGAGTGGGTAGCAGAAGCCGGGCATTATCAGCCTTATCCCCGTCAGAAGGTGACTGCTGTGCCCCGTGTGGGCGTGGTAAATGGTCTGGCTGTCACAGGCGGTATGGGCGGCGCTGTGCTGACAGTGGAAGTGAAGATGCAGAAAAGCACAGCACCTCATTTGCAGGTGACGGGTATTGTGGAAGAAGAAGAAATCCGCAGCCCCCATGGCGTCAGCAAGAGAAAAAGCAATGCCCGCAGTTCCGCGGAAAATGTGCTGACGGTGCTGGAGGGGTTCGGCTTTGACCGAAGCCAGTATGCCGTCCATATCAATTTCCCCGGCGGTATGCCTGTGGATGGTCCCTCGGCAGGAACAGCCATGTTTCTGGCGGCCTATTCCGCTTTTACAGGAGCAGCAGTGCCGGGAGATGTGGCGCTGACAGGAGAAATTTCCCTGACAGGAAACATACTGCCTGTGGGCGGTGTTACGGAGAAATTGCAGGCGGCAGAAGAAGCCGGCGTAACCCGTGCTTATATCCCCAAGGCAAATTGGCAGGGAAGATATGAGCGGCTGGGACTGGAAGTGGTTTCTGTGGAGAAAATCGCGGAACTGCTGGAAATGGTTTTTGCCAAGAAAGAAGAAAAGCAGGCAGGCATGCCCCAAAGAGGCATTTTGACGGCGGAAGGACTGCAAAAATAGAAAAAGGCGTGAAATCTTAGATTTCACGCCTTTTATATATTCTGTTATGCCCCAAAAGGAAGCAGTGCCCAAATGACTGCAATGACGATGGTGGGGAGCATATTGGCAACTTTGAACTTTTTCTCCCAGATCAGATTGACACCTACACAGAAAATGAGCATGGAGCCGGTAAGGGACAGGTTGGCCAATGCCTGTTCTGTCATCCAAGGCTCGATGAAACGGGATAGTATGGTGATGCATCCCTGAAAGAGTGCCACAGGAATGACAGAGAAAATGCAGCCTTTCCCCATGGATGTGGTCATGATGATGACGATGATCATGTCTAAGACTGCTTTTGCCGCCAGTATGGACTAATCCCCGGCAATGCCGTCCTGAATGGCGCCTACCACTGCCATGGCACCGATACATACCGTCAGAGAAGTGTTCACAAAACCGTCTACAAATTTGGTGTCACGGTCGTTTTTGGTCTTTTTCTTCAGCCATTCGCCGAAGTGTTCCAGATGCTTTTCAATGTTCCATATTTCCCCAATGAGGGAGCCAATGGCAAAAGAACCAATAATCATCATGGTGCCGCCGCTGGTGAGTCCTGTTTCTGTGACCGTCATCATTTTTTCAATGGCGCCGCCAATGCCCAGGAAAATGACGCAAAGCCCAGTGGCTTTCATGAGGGTTTCCTGTATTCTGACGTTGATGGCTCTGCCGAAAAGGGCACCCAGAAGACCGCCCAATAATATGCCGCCGACATTGATGAGTGTTCCTAGCCCAATCATTTGTACTTCCTCCCTAAATGCATTTTTTTCTTTTGTGATGAATTGGTTTTATTTTAGATGGAATAAAAAGGATTGTCAATGTATGGAAGGTCAAAGAAAGGTTATATTTTTCAGAAAAAACATAACCTTGTGCACTGGTAGGAATTGACCGAAAGCCAGTTCTGTTGTATAATAGCTTAATTAGGCAATAAGCCTATGAGATAGAGGTGAAATAGATGATAGAAACAAAAGAGAGAATACAATTACCCATGATGGCCCTCAGAGGTCTGACGGTATTTCCCAATATGGCAATCAGCTTCCCCGTAGGCAGACAGAAATCTCTGGATGCGCTGGAAGCGGCAGATGAAGGCGACAAGCGTATTTTTCTGGTGGCACAGCGTGACCCGGAAGACGCAAGTCCCGAACAGATGGGGCTCTACGAATTTGGTACGGTGGCTACCATCAAAC
This sequence comes from Anaerotignum lactatifermentans DSM 14214, assembly GCF_900142265.1. Taxonomy (GTDB): domain Bacteria; phylum Bacillota; class Clostridia; order Lachnospirales; family Anaerotignaceae; genus Anaerotignum; species Anaerotignum lactatifermentans. The sequence goes on from NZ_FRAH01000049.1 coordinate 4,524, forward strand.
AGATTTTGAAACTTCCCGGCAACATGACCCATGTCATTGTGGAAGGTGTCATCCGCGGCAGATTGGCGACCATACAGCATAAGCGCAAATGCGAGTATGCGGAAATCACCACCATTGCCCAGGACTTCCCGGAACTGCCGGAGGTACATACAGCGGCGGAAATGCGCATTGCTCAGGATTTGTATGAAGAATATGCAAAGTTTGTGCCCAATACCACAGCAGTGGATTTGCTGCCCAATGTGCTGGCGGCAGGCAAGCCCGGTAAACTGGCAGACGTCATTGCGGCAGGGTTGGAAATTTCCTTTGACCGGAAGCAGAAGATTCTGGAAATCCTGAATCCTTATGACCGTTTGCAGGCAGTCATGGACATTATGCGCTATGAACAGCAGGTGCTGCGGGTGAAACGGGAAATCGAAGCCAAAACAAAAGATGCCATCGACAAAAACCAGCGGGAATATTTCCTCAGGGAAGAACTGAAAGTCATTCAGGAAGAACTGGGGGACAAAGACGGCATCGGCGCTGACGCTGCGGAATTTCGTCGTCGTCTGGAGGAAAAGAACCCTCCTGAAGAAGTACGGAAAACCGTAGAAAAGGAAATCGACCGTATGATGAAGATTCCCGTAACTTCTCCCGAGTCCAACGTGTCCCGCAGTTATATTGACACATTGCTGAACCTGCCTTGGAATGAAATGACCGAAGAAACCTTCGACCTGAAACAGGCGGCGGAAATTCTGGATGAAGACCATTACGGTCTGGAAAAAGTAAAAGAACGTATTTTGGAATATCTGGCAGTGCGGAAAAACGCTCCCGAGGAAAAAGCCACCATCCTTTGTCTGGTGGGTCCTCCCGGCGTCGGCAAAACATCCATTGCCCGTTCTGTGGCAAAGGCACTGAACCGGAAATATGTGCGCATGTCTTTGGGCGGCGTGAAAGACGAAGCGGAAATCCGCGGTCATCGCAGAACATACATCGGTGCTATGCCCGGGCGTATCATGAACGCCATGAAACAGGTGGGCACCATCAATCCTTTGATGCTTCTGGATGAAGTGGACAAGCTGGGGGTATCCTATAACGGCGACCCTGCGGCGGCACTGCTGGAAGTGCTGGACGGGGAACAGAATTTCACGTTCCGTGACCACTATGTGGAAATGCCCTATGACCTGTCTAAGGTACTGTTCATGTGTACCGCAAACAGTCTGGAACCCATTCCCGGTCCTCTTCGTGACAGAATGGAAATCATCGAACTGGGCAGCTACACCGCAACAGAAAAACAGCATATTGCCATGGAACATCTGGTGAAAAAACAGATGAAACGCCATGGGCTCAAAGGCAGTCAGCTGAAGATTCGCCCGGAAGCTGTGGAAATGATCATTGACGGCTATACCAGAGAAGCCGGCGTTCGTCAGCTGGAACGCACCATCGGTCAGGTATGCCGGAAGGCTGTGAAAGCCATCATCAGCGGTGAAAAGAAATCCATGACTGTCACAGCGAAAAATCTGGAAGAAATTCTGGGCAAACCCAGATTTACAGAAGACCGCATTTACGAAGAACCGCAGGTGGGTATCGTTCGTGGACTGGCGTGGACAGCCGTAGGCGGCACCACCCTTTCCGTGGAAGTGAATATCATGCCCGGTGACGGCAAATTCCGTCTGACCGGTAATCTGGGGAAGGTCATGAAGGAATCCGCAGAAGCGGCTATCAGCTACATCCGCTCCCAGAGCGACCGTTTCAAAGTGGAACCGGATTTCTATAAGAAACAAGACCTGCATATCCATATTCCCGAAGGGGCAACCCCCAAGGACGGTCCTTCCGCCGGTGTCACTATGACCACCGCTATGCTTTCCGCTCTGACAGGTGCGAAAGTGCGGAACGATGTGGCAATGACCGGTGAAGTGACGATCCGCGGTCGTGTCCTTTCCATCGGCGGTTTGCGGGAAAAAGTGCTGGCGGCGAAAAAAGCCGGCGTAAAAACCGTGATCCTGCCGAAACAGAACGAAAAAGATTTGCAGGAAATTTCTGATGAAATCAAAGAAGGAATGGAATTTGTTCTGGCAAAAGAAATGGACGATGTGCTGAAACACGCACTGGCGAAAGGGGAAAGCGTATGGAAGTAAAACAGTCATCGCTGGCGGCAGTGGGAACGAAATTCTCCCAGTATCCCACTGACGGCAAAGTGGAAATTGCCTTTGCGGGCAAATCCAACGTAGGCAAATCTACGCTCATCAATGCCATGCTGGGCAGAAAAGCTTTGGCCCGTACCAGCTCCCAGCCCGGCAAAACAAGAACCATCAATTTTTATGACGTGAACGACTGCATGTATGTGGTAGACTTGCCCGGCTACGGCTATGCAAAGGCGCCGAAAACGGAAATCGCCAAATGGGGTATGATGATTGAGGAATATCTCCAGAAACGAGAAGAACTCCGTGCCATCATCCTCTTGATTGACATCCGCCATGAGCCCGGCAAAAACGACATCATGATGTATGACTGGCTGAAACACTATGGCTATGACATCATCATTGCCGCTACCAAATCCGATAAGATCAACCGCAGCCAGATTCAGAAGCATCTGTCTGTCATCCGCAAAACATTGGGTCTGGGACCTGACGATGTGCTGATTCCTTTCAGCGGCGAAAAGAAAACAGGCGTACAGGAACTTTGGGCGGAAATCGAACGGTTTTTGGACTAAATCAAAGCGGATATTGGTTCTGAAAACAATTTTATGAAACATCTGACAGCTGGAATCCCTGCGGGGGTTCCGGCTTTCTTTGTTTTTTGGCAGTCTTTTAAGATTTCTTTAAGGTTGCAAAAAGTTGAAGAAAAAATGAAAGTACCATCGTTTTAGAGTATGAAAAGAAAATACACAGAAGAAAAAGGGGGTGAGCGTATCGACAGGGCAAAGAAAATCGCCATACTGCTCAGCGATTATCAAAATTTGATCTTTTCCCTCTGCTATCAAATGACGCAGAATTATTTCGAAGCAGAGGATCTGGCACAGGAAACGTTCGTGGCAGCCTATGAACATCTGGATTCTTTTGACGGCCAGCACGAAAAGGCGTGGCTATGCCGCATTGCCATGAATAAATGTCTGGATTTCCAGAGGAAGAACCGTCGGGGCGCCATCCCTCAGGATGAAAACGTCTTTATGGAACTGGCAGACGGAGAAAATGTGGAAAACAAAGTGCTGGCAGAGGAAGTACAGGCAGAGCTGCAAAAGGCATGCGAAAGTCTGAAACCGCCTTATCGGGACATTGCTGTGGCGTATTTCTGTCAGGAGAAAAGCCCCGAGGAGATTGCCACAGAGCAGAACAAGAATATCAAAACGGTACAGACACAGATTTACCGTGCCCGTGCCAGATTACAGAAAATATACGGAAAGGAGCAGATGCCATGGGACAGCGTTTCACAGAGGAACAATTAGAACAAATGATTATGCAACTGGAGCAGGGCGGTCTGCTGCAGGCGCCGCCGTCACTGGAACGGGGCGTTATGGAGAAAATCGCCAGACTGGAGGAAGAAAATCAGGCGAATATCCGGTTTTCTTCTAAAACGAAACGGATTTTTTATCAATTGAAAATCGGCGCGGCAATGGCAGCGTCTTTGGTGCTGCTGGCACTGCCTATGGGGCATGGCTCCTATGAGGAATCCCCTTACGGCAAGGCACAGCAGATGGTACAGGAGGAAGAAGAAAAGGAAAGCCTGCTGGACTATATGCAGCAGGGGACGAAAATCCTCAGCGACGGTGTCACGGGCTTTTCCGATTTCGCAATGAAACAGATTACGGAGGTATTGGATTATGGCAAATAAGAAAAACGGATTTTGGACATTTATATTTTCATTAATCCCCGGCGCGGGGGAAATGTATATGGGCTTTTTCAAGCAGGGCTTGAGCCTTATGGGGCTGTGTGCAATTGTCAGTATTGTAGCTTCTTTTCTGGGCATAGAAGAGCTGGTGATTTTGCTGCCTTTGATTTGGTTCTATAGTTTCTTCCATGTGCATCACCTGCGGAGCCTGCCGCCGGAAGAATTTCATGCCCTGGAAGATAAAATCCTGTTCTTCGATGACCGTGATTTTCAGCTGGGCACATTGACAGAAAACCGCAAAAAAGCCATTGCGGTGGTGCTGGTAGTGGTTGGCGTCATCCTGCTGTGGAATAGTGTGCTGGATTTGTTTGGCTGGATTTTGCCGGACTTCTTCAGAGAGATTTTGTGGAGTCTGCAAAACCTGCTGCCTCGTCTGGCCATTGCGGTTCTGATTCTTTACGCCGGTGTGCGGATGCTCCGGGGAACTCCTGTGAAAAAAGAAGATGTGGAGGACGAGGACGAAGACGAGGAGGTGTAAGAAATGGCAACACGTCGGATTGGTTCTGTTACCTTGGGCGGCGGTCTGATGGTATTCGGCATCCTCTTTCTGGTGCATACCTTCTGGGACGGTCTGTCCTATGGGCTGATTCTGCGGTTCTGGCCATTGCTGCTGATTTCTCTGGGGGCGGAAACACTCCTGAGCCTGCGGCAGTCGGAAACCAAATGGGTCTATGACAAAGGCGCCATTGTAATGATGATTCTCCTTGGGCTTTTTGCCATGATGATGGCGGCAGCCCAGTTTACACTGGAAGCGTGGGAAGCATTGGGATATCTGAACTGGTAATATAAAAAAGCCGGAATCCTTGGAAAAAAAGGGTTCTGGCTATTTTTTTTGCGTAAAATCTTACATTTCTTTGAAAATCCTAGAAAGATTCTCTGTATTTTTGGAGAATCTATTGACGTAGTTTTCGAAACCATTATAATTAGAGTTAGATATATTTTTGAATGGTGTAAAAAACTGGTTTTGTATATAGATGAGGAGGGAAATCCCCATGGTAAAAATCATTACAGACAGCACCTGCGACCTGACAAAGGAACGCATGGAGGAAATTGGTGTCACTTGTGTGCCTTTGACGGTGCACATCGGCAATGACATCTATTTGGATGGCGTGGATTTGAGTAAAGCGGAATTTTACGAAAAGCTGCGGACGGAAAAATCTTTCCCCACCACAGCACAGCCCACACCCCATACTTTTGAGGAAGTGTTTACGGCGGCGCTGGAAGAAGCGGACGAAGTGGTGTGCCTGCTGATTTCTTCGGAATTGAGCGGTACAGTGCAGTCTGCCAATATCGCCAAAAACACCATGGAACGGGAGGAAATCCATATTCTGGATTCCCGCACCACATGCCTTTCTCTGGGGCTTTTGGTGGAAATCGCTGCCCAGAGAGCCAAAGAAGGCAAAACGGCGGCAGAAATCATGACGGAATTGGAAGGGCTCACCAGCCGTGTGCGCATCTGCGCTGGTATCGAAACATTGGAATATCTGAAAAAAGGCGGCAGACTTTCCGGCACAGCGGCGGCGCTGGGGACTATGCTGAATATCCGCCCTTTGATGGGGATTCTGGATGGGAAGGTGCTCATGTTGGGCAAAGCCAGAGGCAATAAAAAAATGTATGCCCAGTTGAAGCAGATGGTAGAGGAGGAAGGCATTGACGATGATTATCCCGTCCTCCTTGGTCATGCCCAGTCCATGGAAAACTATGAAAAATTCAAAGAAGCCTGCGGTGACCTCATTGAAGGCAGAACCCAGCTTTATGGGGATATCGGCTGTGTGGTAGGCGCCCATGCCGGTCCCGGTATCGTTGGCATTGCCTTTATCAAAAAAGCATGAATCAAAGAAGAGCCTGTTCTAGGCTCTTTTTTTGCGCTTAAAATTCTTACATTTTTCTAAAATAGGAAAAACAGGTTGACAAAACGCTCTTACAGTTGTAAGTTATAGTTAAACTACAAACGTAAGAGAGAAAGGAGGGAAAACCAACATGGAGGAAAAAATGAAAATCAGCGAAGCGGAACTGGAGGTATTGCAGGTGCTTTGGGATGCGGAGGAGCCCTTGAAAATACAGGATGTCTGCGACCGTTTGGAAAATAAGAAATGGAAGTACAACACCGTAGGTACACTGCTTCTGCGCATGGCAGAAAAAGGCGCGGTGGTGTCGGAAAAGAAAAACCGCATCATTTACTACCGCCCAGTCTGGGAGCGGGAAGCCTATCAGAAGGAACAGACGGAAACGCTCATTGACAGACTCTATCACGGCTCCGCCAAAGAACTGGCGGTGTCCTTGTTCCAAGGGGGGAACATGACCAAAGAGGACTTGGAGGACATTCGGAAAATGTTCGATTTGTGATTTCTGAAGAAAGGAGGGAGTGAAGGTGATGGAATGGTTTCAGACCTTTTTGGTGCTTTCTGTGGCAGGAAGTCTTCTTGCGGGCATTTTGCTGGCGCTGAAGAGATGGACAGGAAAGCAGTTTTCGCCCACATGGCAATATGTGCTTTGGGTAGGTGTTCTGCTGGTGATGGTGGTGCCTGTTTCCGTGAAAGTGCCTGCCCTTGTGCAGCCCCTACAGGAAAAACAAGTGGTGCAGACAGTACCGCTTCCAGCGGAACAGACTATGACAGAACAGCCAGCGCCTGTGGATACTGTTGAAGCACCAGCGGGAGAAATCCTGCCTTTTACGGAAGAAACAGCTTTGCCGCCCGTTCCTTGGTGGGATGTGCTGGCAGTCCTTTGGGTATTGGGGGCTTTGGGGAGCCTTGGATACCGACTGACAGGCTATTTTCGCTTTGGCAGATATATCCGCCGCACAGGAAAGCCCATGGAGTTGGCAGGCGTGCCAAAACGTCTGCGGGTCTACGAAACATCGGCGGCAGTTTCGCCTATGGTCATGGGGATTTTAAGACCGACGCTGATTCTGCCGGAAACAGCCCTGACAGAAAGCCGCCTGCCTTATGTGCTGTGCCATGAACTGGTGCATTACCGCCGTGGGGATATTTTTTGGCGTTGGCTGGCAGTTCTGGCAACGTCTATCCATTGGTTCAATCCGGTGGTTTATGTGGCAGCGGCGCAGATGCAGGAAGCCTGTGAGATTTCCTGTGACTGGTGTGTGGTACGGTCTATGGAGCGGGCAAAACGGGATGACTACATGCGGGTGATTCTGGAACTTTTGGCGGAGGCAATGGCAAAAAAACAGATTTTGACTACACAAATGGCAAGTGAGAAGAAACAATTACAAAGGAGGTTTACCATGATTCGCAATCAAAAACCTGTGGGGATGAAAAAATTACTGTTGAGTGTCTGTGTGGGGACAGCGTTTTTGGGGGCAGCATGGCTGACAGGCTGTACCCTCCGGGAAACTTATGTGACAAAAGAGCAGAAGGTGGAAACGGCTGCTGAAATCGGCGGTCTGGCAGAAGAAGGCAGTCTGCTGTTTGTAGGCGTAGATGATCGCGGCAGTGCCGATGCCATTTTCACCTACGAAATGTCCCAAGAAGGAAAGGCAACCATCTATTCCATACCCAGAGATACCTTCATCGCCGATGGGCAGAGGATTTCCGCTTTGCTTGCGGAGGAAAACGGGGATGAAAAGATGATTCAGACGGTTTCGGAAATCACGGCAAGACCTGTAAAGGATTATGTGCGGATGGATTTGACGGCAGTGGAGGCAGTCATAGACGCTTTGGGCGGCGTCACCTTTACGGTGTCCCAAGATATGGACTATGACGACCCCTATCAGAATCTTTCCATTCATTTGCAGGCAGGAGAACAGACATTGTCCGGGAAAGACGCTGTTGGACTGCTGCGGTATCGGAAGGGCTATCCCGAGGGGGATTTGAAGCGCATCGAAGTACAGCAGGCATTTTTGCTGGAACTGTTCCGTCAGAAATGTAACCCTGCTTATCTGAAAGAAATTCCGGCAGTGATGGATGCCATCAAGGGGCATGTGACAACGAATTTGATTGTGGAAGATGTGGTAAAATACGGTGAAGAACTTTATCACCTCAAACAAAATGGTATGGATGCGGTGGAGATGTACACCCTCCAGAATGGCGATATGTATTATGAAACAGCCCAGGAAGGCGGCGGCATGAGCCTTTTTGCAGGGCAGTCAGCCGATGCTTTGACGAATGATGATACCTTTGCCAAAGAACAGCCGGCGTTGGTGCCTGTAGGTCAATAAACGTATTGGTGCGGAATCTCTTTTTCAGGAGGGGTTTCGCACTTTTTCTTTTTCTGTGTTTGTTTGCAGGAAAAAACATTTTTCTGGCGAAATGGTTATCATAGGAAAAATGTCAAAGGCAGAGAGGAATGAAATGATGAGGGCTGATATTTCACTGGATCTATACCGTATTTTCTGTGCCGTGGTGCGGACGGGAAACATGTCCCGGGCGGCAAAGGAGCTTTATATTTCCCAGCCGGCAGTGAGCATGGCAGTGCGGCAGCTGGAGGAACGGATGGGCGGAGAATTGCTGGTGCGGACGGCACGGGGCGTTTATCCCACGGCGGAAGGAAAAACGCTTTATACTTATCTGTCACAAGCCATGGGGCTTATTCAGGCGGCAGAGGATAAGTATTTCCAGATGCTCCATATGGAAACAGGGGAATTGAAGATCGGTGCCAGTGATTCCGTTATCGCTCACTTTTTGCTGCCTTATCTGGAGCAGTACCATAAGCACTTCCCGGATATCAGCATCAAAGTCAACAATAAAACCACTTATGAGTCTTTGCGTCTGCTGCGGAACGGCAGTGTGGATGTGTGCTTTGTGAATTTGCCCATTGAAGGGGATGGGGATCTGGACGTGACTCCTTGCATGGATATTCAGGATGTGCTCATCGGCGGTGAGCGGTATCGCCCTTTGGCACAGGTGGGGATGGATGTGCGCAGTCTGCCTAAGTATCCCCTGTTGCTGTTGGAGGATTTGAGCAATTCCCGCCGCTGTCTGGACAAATACGCCAGAGAAAACGGCGTGGAACTGAATCCCATTCTGGAACTGGGCAGCAGTGATTTGCTGGTAAGCTTTGCGAAAATCAATCTGGGGCTGACCTTTGTCATTCGGGAATTTACCAAAGAAGCCCTCTCGTCAGGGGGACTTTATGAAATCCCTTTGGTGCCGCCGGTGCCCAAACGCCAGATTGGTATGGTGCGGCTGAAAGAAGTTGCCATGCCCCATGCCCTCCGGGGATTTGTGGAACTAATGGGTTTGGATAAAAATGACATTGACAAATGAGAATCGAAATGTTAATATATGAGCAGATATTCAAATGAAGGGAGGCAGAAGCTCCATGGAACAATATAGAGAAGAAGTGGATATGATTCGGGAGCTGGACAATGATTTTGTCAAAGATCTGGCGGAATTTTTCAAAATCTTTGGCGATGCCACCCGTATCCGCATCCTGCGTCTTTTGATGGATCAGGAACAGAATGTGGGAGAACTGGCAGACGCGCTGGATATGACCCAGTCGGCAGTGTCCCATCAGCTGCGTGTGCTGCGGCAGAATGGTCTGGTGCGGTACCGGAAGGAAGGGAAAACCGTTTATTATTCTCTGGACGACGACCATGTGCGGACGGTTCTGGAACAGGGTACCACCCATATTCGCCATAAATATGGCTATGAAGAAGATTAAATTTGCGGCGGAAGAACGCTTTCGCCCGCAAAAATTTTTAGGTAATACATGAATAACTACTCATATAATCAAATATAATTAGATCAGAGGTGTGAACCATGAAAGAAATGACCATTTCCCTGAAAGGGCTGACCTGTGCCAACTGCGCGGGAAAAATCGAAAAAGCCGTGGGAGAAATGCCGGAAACAAAAGAAGCGGAAATCAATCTGCTGAAACAGGAAATGCGACTGGTGCCAGCGGCAGAAGCAGACCGGACAAAACTGCTGGAAAAAGTAACAAAAACCGTACACAAATACGAAAGTGATGTGGAAGTATCCCTTGTGGAAAAGAAAAAACCTCAAGGAGAAATGACCATTTCCCTGAAAGGGCTGACCTGTGCCAACTGTGCAGGAAAAATCGAAAAAGCCGTGGGAGAAATGCCAGAAACGAAAGAAGCGGAAATCAATCTGCTGAAGCAGGAAATGCGGCTGGTGCCTACAGCAGAAGCAGACCGGACAAAACTGCTGGAAAAAGTAACAGAAACCGTACACAAGTATGAAAGTGACGTGGAAGTATCCCTTGTGGAAAAGAAGAAGCCCCAAGGAGAAATGACCATTTCCCTGAAAGGCTTGACCTGTGCCAACTGCGCGGGAAAAATCGAAAAAGCAGTGGGAGAAATGCCGGAAACAAAAGAAGCGGAAATCAATCTGCTGAAGCAGGAAATGCGACTGGTGCTTACAGCAGGAGCAGACAGGGAAAAGCTGCTGGAAAAAGTAACAGAAACCGTACACAAATACGAAAGTGATGTGGAAGTATCCCTTGTGGAAAAGAAAAAGCTCCAAGGAGAAATGACCATTTCACTGAAGGGCTTGACCTGTGCCAACTGTGCGGGAAAAATTGAAAAAGCCGTGGGAGAAATGCCGGAAACGAAAGAAGCGGAAATCAATCTGATGAAGCAGGAAATGCGACTGGTGCCAGCGGCGGAAGCAGACCGGACAAAGTTGCTTGATAAAGTAACAGAAATCGTACACAAGTACGAAAAAGATGTAGAAGTGTCTTTGGCGGAACAGGGACAGAGCTGCAGCATTGCCCATGGACATTGTGATGGGGATTGCTGCGGACATACACATTCTCAAGAAGAAACGGCAGGCAAAAAGCTGATTCTCCGCTTTGGTGTGGGGCTGGCGTTTTTTGTGGCAGCTTGTCTTTGGCAGAAACAGGGGCAGACAGCACTGTTTTTGATTTCTTATGCCATCTTTGGCTATGATGTCATTTTGCAGGCATTGAAGAATATTTCCAAAGGGCAGGTTTTTGATGAAAACTTCCTCATGTCCCTTTCTACCGTAGGTGCCATGGTCATTGGTGAAATGAGCGAAGCCGTTTTCGTTATGCTCTTTTATCAGGTGGGGGAAGCCTTTCAGGACTATGCTGTCCGTCGTTCCCGCCGCTCCATTACGGCGCTTATGGATATCCGACCGGATTTTGCCCATGTGCTGACAGCTGACGGCAGTTTGCAGAAAGTTTCGCCGGAACAGGTGGCAATCGGTGATGTGATTGTGGTAAAAGCAGGGGAGAAAATCCCTCTGGATGGTACCGTAGTAGAAGGCAGTGCCCTTCTGGATACGGCAGCCCTCACCGGGGAATCTCTGCCCAGAGAAGTGGAAGCAGGCAGCACTGTTCTCAGCGGATGCATCAACCGGGATGGCTTACTTCATGTGGAAGTGACAAAACCTTTCGGAGAATCCACTGTCATGAAGATTCTGGAACTGGTGGAAAACGCCGCCGGACGAAAATCCAAGACAGAAAAATTCATCACACGTTTTGCGCGGGTATATACACCTGCGGTGGTAGGTCTGGCAGTGCTTTTGGCAGTGGTACCGCCTATTCTGGGTCAGGGCGCCTTTTCCCAGTGGATTGGGCGTGCGCTGATTTTCCTGGTTGTATCCTGTCCTTGTGCATTGGTATTGTCTGTGCCTTTGAGCTATTTCGCTGGTATCGGTGCCGCATCTAAGAACGGCATCCTCATCAAAGGCGGCAATGTGCTGGATACCCTGTGTCATACAAAACGTATTGTATTTGACAAAACAGGTACCCTTACAAAAGGGCAGTTTACGGTCACAAAAATCGAAGGCGAAAATCCGGCGGCTCTGCTGGAAATGGCAGCGGCAGGGGAAAGCCTTTCCAACCATCCCGTTGCCCGTGCCATTGCGAAACACTATGAAACAGAAACAGGCAGACAGCCGGAAGGGGTAACAGATTACGCGGAACAGGGCGGCATGGGTATTACCTGTCAGTGGAAGGGTGCCCATCTGGCTTTGGGGAACCGCCGTTTGATGGAAAAAGAAGGGGTTTCCTGTCCCGAAGCTGTGGGAACCGGTTCTGTGGTTTATGTGGCAAAAGACGGTGTTTATGAGGGCTATCTGGTGGTGGATGACACCATCAAAGACGGTGCGGCAGATGCATTGGCGGCGTTGCAACCTTATGGCGTCACAGAAACAGTCATGCTGACAGGTGACGGCAAAGCGGCGGCGGAAAAAGTGGGCAATACCCTTGGCATCCACCGCATCTATGCGGAACTGCTGCCGGCGGATAAGCTGCATATTCTGGAAAATATGCCCCAAATGGAAGAAGGTGCCAAAACGGCTTTTGTAGGGGATGGCATCAACGATGCGCCTGTATTGGCAGGGGCTGATGTGGGCATTGCCATGGGGGCTATGGGCTCCGATGCTGCCATGGAAGCGGCAGATGTGGTGCTTATGGATGATGATTTGCGGAAAATCTCCGTGGGTCTGCGCATTGCAAAGAACACAAGAAAAATTGTGATGCAGAACATCGTTTTTGCCTTGGGTATCAAAATTTTGGTGCTTCTCCTCAGTGCATTGGGTATGGCAACCATGTGGATAGCAGTCTTTGCCGATGTAGGCGTAGCCGTGCTGGCAATCCTCAACGCCATGCGGAAGAAATAAACCGAAAGTTTCTCCCAAGAAAAAAGTGTTTTTTCGCTTTCTTGATTTCTGAGGGGAAATTGGAAGAAACCCAATAAAATATGGATGCAATAAAAAAGCTGAAATCCTTTGTATGGCAAAGGTTTCAGCTTTTCTTATTTCCTCATGAAGATGCCCCGTATCTGTCATCAGGGAGCAATATCTTTGGGTTTTGTGTCGGCATAGTAAATGTCTTTTCCATCCATGCCGCTGATTTCACAGCTCAGATTGCAGGCGCAGCCATCCCCGGTGATATAGAACACGTTCATACCTTTTTGCAGGGAAATGGTCATTTCGTTGTTGACTTCTTCCGTTACGGCAGAGGAATCCAAAGGCACAGACATTTTTTCTTTGCTGCTTTCTGCATAACAGCCGATTTGGGCGTCGCCGGCTTCTTTGGTGAAGTTATAGTACAAAGTCACTTCCGTATCCCTTGCGGCTTCTATGTAGAAAAAGGGCGTTTCTGTTTCCGTGGGGGTAGCTTCCAGACTGACGGCAAGGGCATTTCCATTGGCCATACGCAGGGACTGGAAAACGGATGCCTGGGCTTCAACAGCGGCTTCTCCTGTGGGCAGGGGCGTAACAGGTTCTTTTTGTGCCTGACAGGCTGCAAGCCCCAGAACCAGTACACCACAGAGCATATATAATTTCATATTTTTCATATTATGTCACCTCAAAAACTGTTTTGTGTAAACAGTATATGCTTCAATTTTTACATTACCCGAAAAGAATCCTTACATTTTTATTAAATAAAAATACAGCTTTGTGGAAGAAAAAGAACAGTCTGTGACAGAATGTAACGGTTTCATTTCTCATTGCCGGAATATGGCGGAAAACAGGGGGTTTGGGTAAAAAAAACAGACAGCTTTCAGCAAGCTGTCTGTTTTTTTATTCCTCCGGCTTTGCGGGGGTAATGACTTTTTTCACATTTTTTTCAAACTTCACACGGGGCAGCATGACCATATGTCCGCAGCCGCAGCATTTGATACGGAAATCAATGCCCGTCCGCAGGATTTCCCACTGGTTGGAGCCGCAGGGATGGTCTTTTTTCATTTGTACGATATCGCCAACAGAAAACTGCATGGTTTATCCCTCCTTTTGCTGTACGATATGCAGGGTGCGCTGAGGGAAGGGGATTTCGATGCCTTCTTTGTCCAGCCGGTTTTTGATACGGCGGCGCAGCTCTGCTTCTACGGAAATGTTTGTTTTTACATGACATTTTGCCACGATTTTTACGGTAACTGCGGAATCATCCAGTCCTGTCACGCCCACGATTGTAGGTGTTTCCAGAATATCCGGCATGTCTTTTGTCTGTTCCATTTCGTCCCGCAGGACTTCCAGCACATGGTCGATATTGGCGTCATAGGAAACGCCTACAGTGACAACGGCGTTGATGAAATCCCGGCACATGTTGGTAACGGTGCCCACGGAACCGTTAGGGATGATATGGACACTGCCCTGGGGGTCGCGGATTTTGGTGGAACGCAGGGTAACGCTTTCCACGGTGCCGGTGATGTTCTGGATGGTGACGATGTCCCCCACAGCGTAATGGTCTTCAAAGAGGATGAAGAACCCTTCCAGCATATCCGTTACCACGCTCTGGGCGCCCAGACCAATGGCAACAGAGCCGGCACTGGCAACCACCAGCATGGATTTGGGGTCTACGCCGATGAATGTGAGGGCGGTGAAGATACCGATGAAGTAAATGACGTATTTCACCACGCTGGAAGTGATGGAGTTCAGTGTTTTTGCTTTCCGCTGGGTCATGGCAAGACGCTGTTTTTTGGTCTGTGCCGCGAAGAATTTCCGCATAAGATGGTTGATGATGCGGATGAGGAACCAGCAGATGACAAACGTAGCCACAACTTTTAAGAGAACGAAGCCAGCCTCCGTGGCTGCTTCCAGTAATTTTTCTGTGGCTGTCAGTGTTTTTTCCACCTGTTCTTCTAAATCAACGGCATCTGTTACCGTGGATGCCTGGAGCAGGATGGAAGGAAGATGTGAAATCATGGTGCAGTCCTCCTTTTATGGTAACGGGAAGCCGCCTGGACAAAGTGGCTGAAAAGGGCTTCCTGTTCTTTTGTATGCATAGATTCTGGATGCCACTGGACACCCAGCACAAAGTCTTTTTCCGGCATTTCCATGGCTTCCGTCAAGCCGTCGGCACTGCGGGCACAGGCGTGGAAGCCTTTTCCCAGAAAGGATACTGCCTGATGGTGCAGGGAATTGACAGCAATCTTTGAAGTCCGCCAGAGTTTTTCCAGCTGACTGCCTGGAATGATGGTAATGCTGTGGGTGGCGTAGGGACGGGGTGCCTGCTGGCTGTGCTTGAGGGTAGTGCCCGTCTGTACTTCGATATCCTGATAAATACCGCCGCCTGCGGCAATGTTCATAATCTGCATGCCACGGCAAACGCCGAAAAGAGGCAGATTCCGTTTCATGGCTTCTTTGCAGAGGGAAAGTTCATATTCATCCCGCAGGGGCGAAATCTGTCCATTCTGCCGGATGGGTTCTTCCCCAAAGCGCAGAGGGTCAATATCTCCGCCGCCGGTAAAGAGGATGCCGTCCACAAAGTCGGGAAAATCTTCCCCGGGGAACAGCAGCACAGGAACGCCGCCGGCTTTCAGCAGGGCATTGGTATAGTCTTCACTGATTTTGAATCTTGTTTTTTCATAGGAATAGTCCGGCGTAATGCCGATAATGGGTTTTTTCATCATGTCACACCCTTTCTCTGCTCTTTTACAGTATACAAAAGGTGGGCGTGTTTTGCAACTGACAGAAGTATCAGAAAAACTTGTCAGAAAAAAGCAAAAAAAGTCAAGAGGATAAAAAGGGGGTTCTTGAATTATGTCGGAAATGTATGGTATGATGAAAAAAATGTCTATGATTTGGTAAGAAAATCAGAATAGGAGTGGATATACATGAGAACAATCGGCATCATTGGTGCTATGGAAGAAGAAATTTCTTTCCTGCGGGAAAAAATGGATATCGTTACCACCAAAAGCGTGGTTGGTCTGACTTATTATGTGGGACGTTACGAAGGGAATAATGTGGTACTGGTGAAAAGCGGTATCGGCAAAGTCAACGCCGCAGTCTGCACACAGGCAATGATTGACCATTTTGGCGTGGACTATATCATCAACACAGGCGTGGCAGGGGGTCTTTCTCCTGAACTGCATGTGGGGGACATCCTCATTTCCGTAGACGCGGTGCAGCATGATATGGATACATCCGCTTTTGGCGACCCCATCGGCGTCATCCCACGTATGGCAGAAAGCTATTTCAAAGCCGATGAAGCCCTTGTGGAATTGGCGCAGGAAGCGGCAAAAACATGCGGTCTGGACTGTCGTATCATCACCGGACGTGTGGCAAGCGGCGACCAGTTCATCGCCACTCAGGAAGCCAGAGAGAAAATCCGCAAAACCGTCAAAGGGGACTGTGCGGAAATGGAAGGGGCTGCCATTGCCCATGCCTGCTGGCTGAACCGGATTCCTTTCCTCATCATCCGCGCCATTTCTGACAGTGCCAATGAGGATGCAGGCATGTCCTTCGATGAATTTTGCGTCATGGCAGCACAGCGCAGCAGCCTGCTGACAGAAACCATGATCGCAGCCATGAAAAACTAAATTTTCCTATAAAATCAGGGGGAGAAGTCATTCTTTTTGGAAGAACTTCTCCTTTTTATTTTTCTATCCGTATAATGGGACAAAGCGTTAAAAAATGAACAAAAAACAGGGAAGAATTTCTATGTTATTTCTGGATGTATACCTATTGTCAGGGGGCTGGGAGTTATGTATAATGCAAGGGAAAGGAAATATTTTGTATACAAACAAATTTAGATAAACAGCGAAAAGAAAGGGTGGCATTTCCATGACAGCAAAGACACATGGTTACATCACAAAAGAAATCGAACTGGAACAGATTTACCGTTTTATCCTGAGATATTTCGATCCCGAAGCAAAGGTAAACCGTTATGAAAACCGTTTCGGTGAAAGCAATGAAATGGCTGTTTACTTCACTTATAAGGGCGAAGAAAGACGTCTGTTCTCCATGATTTACAAGAGTCGTAAATTCTCCAAGACAGGCGAAAAGAAACGTCTGATCTTCCTGGATCTGGATTACTGGGGTCACAGCGTAGAAATCATGCGCTCCATCATTTCCTTCTTCAGCGGCTGGATGGATGAAAACGACTGCGATAAAGAAGGTCCTTACTACATCGACGAACAGCCCGACGGCGTAGTACCCAACATCATCAAAATCACAAGAAAAGAACTGAATAAACGTATGGGCGGCATGGTCGTTATCATCGACGATGACGACGAAGACGAAGAATAAGTCTGAAAAGCAAAACCGGAATTTCCCTGTTACAAAGAGGGATTTCCGGTTTTTTTCTTTTGTACGGCTATTTTTACAGGCAATTTGCGAGAAAAAATAGGAAAACCGTAGGATTTTTTGGCAGACCCCTTGCTTGCAAAGGCTTTCGGCATTTGTTATACTGAATACTGGAAGCATATTGTTTTTTGTAAGAAGGGCGGTGGCAGTATGAACGAAGAGAAAGACATGCGGACGTTGATCGAAGAAGATCTGCAGCATAGTCAGGAAATTTGGGAATCCTATTCCCATGACAAGGAAAAACTGGGCGAATTGTTTCAACTGCTGCTGCAGCACTACGACGGAAAAATAGACGGCTTTGATGAAGATTTATGGGTCATTCAGGATCGAGAGGACTGTGCCGATATGGCGGAAGTCTACCGGAAGAATATCCGCCATCTCATGGAACGGCTGGAAGCTTTTCGGGATAACGGCTATTCCAATGAAGGACTTATGGAATACTATATCCGCAAGGAGCAGAAAGACATCGATTACAGCGCGGACTTTACCTCTGTGCGCATCTCTCTGGGCATGGCAAATCTGCCCGCAAGGGAAAAAGAAGAAATCATGATGAAGCTGGACGAAATGGAAGAAATTTGTGCCCAAGTGGTTCCCAGAAGCAAAAAATGGGAATCCCTCCGGGAATATCTTATCTGGCTTTCGGGGAAAGAAGCCGATGTTGCCATGGAGATTCTGCCCCTGTTTTTCCGCATCAATGATACCATTACGAAGAGGCAGGAAGTATGATCAAACTCATTGTGTCCGATATGGACGGCACGTTACTAAACGACGAGAAACAGATAGATAAACGCATTTACAGCCTTTTGCCCAAAATGCGGCAGGAAGGCATCCGCTTTGTGGTAGCAAGCGGCAGACAGTACCCTTCCCTGGCAAGAGATTTTCAGGAGCATTTGCCGGAAATCACCGTCATTGCGGAAAACGGCGCCTTTGTGGTGCAGGATGGGAAAGAACTGTATTTCAAAGGCATGAACGAGAAACAGATTGCCCATAGTCTGGATATTATCGAAACATTACCAGAAACAGAAGGGCTTGTCTGTGCGAAATACTGCTGTTATACCACAAGTCAGGAGGTACACGACCTCCTTGCCAGCCCCAAATTCCATTATGACTGTGAATTGGTGGACGACCTATACAAAATGACAGATGGCGTTACAAAGGTTTCCCTCATGGTTTATGGAAACAGCACCACACAGTCCTGCTATGACGCTATGTATCCCCAGTTGCCGGAGGAAATGACGCTGGTGATTTCCGGTGATGCTTGTTTGGATACGGGCATCAAAGGGGTCACAAAAGGCAGTGCATTGGCAGCTTTGCAGGAAATGTGGGGCATTTCGCCGGAAGAAACATTGGTTTTCGGCGACCAGTTCAATGACGTGGAAATGTTCGATCAGGCTTATTATAGCTATGCCATGGAAAACGCTATGGACGGCGTGAAAGAAAGAGCACGTTTTGTGGCAGGAAATAATAACAACGGCGCCGTTGTCGACACCATTTGCCGACTGACGGGTCTGACCATAGAAGGAGAACTATGAAAAAGATAGCGAGCTACGCCTTAGGGTGTAAAGTCAATCAGTATGAAAGCGAAGCCATCGCCGAACTCTTTGCGGAAAAGGGCTATGAAGTGGTTTCCGTAGACGATGAGGCAGATGTATATATCATCAATACCTGTACGGTGACAAATTTCGGGGATAAGAAATCCCGTCAGCTCATCCGTAAGGTGAAACGCCAGAATGAAAACGCCATTGTTGCCGTTGTGGGCTGTTATGCCCAGACTGCGCCGGAAGAACTGGCGGCAGTACATGGTGTGAATCTGGTCATCGGCACCAAGGACAAGAGTAAAATCGTGGAATTGGTGGAAGACTATCAGGCAGAACAGGGCGTGCAGAATTATGTGACAGACATTATGCATGAACGTGTTTTTGAACCACTGGAAATCAAGAAACTGGCAAACCGCACCAGAGCGTACCTGAAAATTCAGGACGGTTGCAGCCAGTTCTGTTCCTACTGTATCATTCCTTATGCCCGTGGCCCCATCCGCAGCCGTCAGCCTGAGGACGTGATCGCAGAAGTAAAACGTCTGGCAGAAAACGGCTTCAAAGAAGTGGTGCTCACTGGCATCCATGTGGCAAGTTACGGCAAGGATTTGAAAACCATCACCCTGACAGACATCATCCGTCAGGTGCATGAAGTAGAAGGCATTGAACGCATCCGTTTCAGTTCCATTGAGCCCAATGTGGTGACAGAGGAATTTGCGGCGGCTATGGCGGAACTGCCGAAGGTTTGTGACCACTTCCACTTGTCCCTCCAGAGCGGCTGTGACAAGACTTTGAAGGAAATGAACCGCAAATACGATACAGAAAAATATCGTCAGGCGGCGGCCCTCCTGCGGAAATATCTGCCGGATGTGGCAATCACCACAGACATTATCGTGGGCTTCCCTGGGGAAACAGAAGAAGATTATCAGGCAAGCCGTGCTTTCGCGGAAGAAATCGGTTTTTCCAAAATCCATGTATTCCCTTATTCCCCCAAGAAAGGCACTCCTGCGGCGGCAAGAAAAGACCAGCTGCAAAACGCTGTGAAACAGGCGCGGAGCCACGACCTCATTACCGTCAACGACCGCATGACAGACGCCTTTTTGCAGAAGCATGTGGGCAAGGTCATGCCTGTTCTCTTTGAACGGTGCGTTGGGGACGATGTCTATGAGGGACATACCACAAACTATATGAAAGTCCACGCAAGAAGCACAAAAGACCTGTCTAACGTCATTGCGGATACAAAAATCCTCTCTGTGGCGGAAGAAATGGCTTTTGGCGAAGTGGAGGCATAAATCCCATTTTTTGTAATATTTATGTAAGGAAAGAACGGTTGCAATCCGTTCTGGTTTATATTATCATGGAAGAATAGAATTTGTTTGGAGACAGCAAGCATGTGCTGTGGAACGGAGCGTGATACACATGAGCAATAACATCAATGAAACACAATATTTCGGCAGAACGGGCAAGGAACCCGAAAATGAAGCAAAAAGAATCCTGATTTCCGTCAGCACGGCACTGCGGGAGAAGGGCTACAACCCTGTCAACCAGATTGTGGGCTATATCCTTTCCGGTGACCCCACTTATATCACCAGCTATCTCAACGCCAGAGCTATGATTCGTAAACTGGAACGTGATGAACTGCTGGAAGAACTGGTAAAAGATTATCTGGACAGAAACGAGTAAGAAAGAGGCATCAATTTGCGTATATTAGGTTTGGACTTCGGTGATAAGACCATCGGCGTGGCAGTGAGTGATCCCTTGGGCTGGACAGCGCAGGGCGTGGAAATCATCAAAAGAGAAAATCCTCAGGAATTTAAAAAATGCATGCGCCGTCTGGCAGAGATCATCGAACAGTATCAGGTGGATACCATCGTTTTGGGCTATCCCAAAAATCTGGATAACTCCGAAGGGGAACGGTGCGAGAAAACAAAGGTCTTTGAGGCGAAAATCAAAGGCAGATTCCCCAAAATCCCTGTGGTGCTCTGGGACGAGCGTTTCAGCACCATTGCGGCAGAGCGTGCCCTGCGCATGGCAGACCTGAGCCACGATAAAAGAAAGAGCGTCATTGACAAAATGGCAGCAGTACACATTTTGCAGGGGTATCTGGACAGCAAGCAGTGAGCCCCCAGAAAGAAACGGAGAAGAACATGAGCGATATTTTTGAAGAAGCAGGCGAACTGGAATTTGAAATCGTGACCATGACCGACGAGGATGGCACAGATGTGGAATTTTCCATTATTGATAACGTAGCCAGCGGCACAGACCGTTACCTGCTGGTAGTAGAAACAGAAAAAATGGACGAAGACGAAACACAGGCTTTGATCCTCAAAGAAGTGGCTATTGACGCCAACGATATCACATATGAAATGGTGGAAGACGACGCGGAATTTGACCGTGTGGCAGAACTTTTTGCCCAGAAAGGCGAAGACTACGAAGTTTCTATCGACGACTGATTTTAGAATGGATAGGGTGGACGGCTGACCGACACCCTTTTCAATATATGTGCGGATAAAAAAGCGAACAGAAACGAAAAAGCAGAAACCTGTCTTTGGAGAAAAATGGGACGTGAATTGTTTTTCAGGGAAGGACAGGATTGCCTGCTCTTTTTGTGCTTGTCTGAAAAAGGAGAAATAGACAGGTTTTGTTTTTGTGTTTAAAGCAGACTTTTTTACGCCATACTAACTTTTAGAAATGGATTACATAAAACGATAAAAAGGAGGTGTGTTTTTTGGCAAACAGAAGATCCAAGCCCAAAACAAGGCTGAAAGTCATCGCTTTGGGCGGTCTGGAAGAGATCGGGAAGAATATGACCGTACTGGAATACGGCAACGATATCATCATCATCGACTGTGGCCTGGCGTTCCCCGAGGACGATATGCTGGGCATTGACCTGGTCATTCCAGACATTACCTATTTGGCAAAGAACGTAGAAAAAATCAGAGGCATCGTGCTGACCCACGGTCATGAAGACCATATCGGCGCACTGCCTTATGTACTGAAACAATTGAAAGTGCCTGTATTCGGCACACTGCTGACACTGGGGCTGTTGGAAAACAAGCTCAGAGAGCATAAAATGCTGGATAAGACCACACTGCATACCGTTGTGCCCGGCGAAAAAGTGAAGCTGGGAGAAATGGTGGTGGAATTCATCCACACAAACCATTCCATCGCCGACTCTGTGGCATTGGCAATCCAGACTCCTGTGGGTATGGTTATCCATACTGGGGACTTTAAGGTGGACTATACACCCATTGACGGGGATATCATCGACTTGCAGCGTTTTGCGGAACTGGGCAGTCAGGGCGTACTGCTCCTCATGAGCGACAGCACCAACGCGGAACGTAAAGGCTTTACCATGTCTGAAAAGAATGTAGGTAAGGTGTTTGAACGGATTTTTGAGGAAACCCCCAGAAACCGTATCATGGTTGCCACATTCTCCTCTAATATCCACCGTATCCAGCAGATCATCAATGCGGCCTATATGTATGGCAGAAAAGTTGCCATCATCGGCAGAAGTATGGTAAACGCCGTAAAAACAGCGTCTGAACTGGATTATCTGTGGGTTCCGCCCCGTACCCTTATTGATATCAACGAAATCAAGAATTATCGGGATGAACAGCTGGTTATCATCACCACAGGCAGCCAGGGCGAAACCATGTCCGCTCTGTCCCGTATTGCCAACAGTGAACATAAACAGGTTAGCGTCAAACCCGATGATAAAATCATCATTAGTGCATCTGCTATCCCCGGCAACGAAAAGAATGTGATCCGCGTGGTCAATGAACTGCTGAAAAAAGGCGCAGATGTGGTATACGGCGGCATTGAGGACATCCACGTTTCCGGTCACGCCCGTCAGGAAGAACTGAAGCTCATGCTTGCCCTGACAAAACCCAAATTCTTCATGCCTGTTCATGGGGAATATATGCACCTGTCCAGCCATAGAGATCTTGCCATCAGCATGGGCATGGATAAGAAAAACATCTTCGTTAATAAACTGGGGGATGTGCTGGAACTGTCCAAAAATGAAGCCAAAGTCACAGGCACTGTACCGACCGGTCAGGTTATGGTAGACGGTCTGGGTGTTGGCGACGTTGGAAACATCGTACTTCGCGACAGAAAGCACCTGTCCGAAGACGGCTTGATGGTGGTTGTGGTTTCCATGGAAGAAGAAACCGGTCAGATTGTGGCAGGTCCCGATATCATTTCCCGTGGCTTTGTTTATGTTCGTGAATCCGAAGGTCTTATGGACGGCGCAAGAGAAGTTGTCATGAAAGCCCTGCAGGAATGCGAAGAAAAGAACATCACCAGCTGGAACTATATCAAGAACCTCATCAAAGATACTTTGAAAAACTATATCTGGCAGAAAACAAAGAGAAGCCCTATGATTCTGCCTATCATCATGGAAGTGTAAAGAAATAAAAAAGTCGGAAATTCTGAAAAGTAAGTTCTTCGTAAGAGGAATTGCGACGACAATCTTCAGAAGAAAATATACCGGATAAAAATAAGAAAGCTGAAATCCTTTCTCGTAATAAGGATTTCAGCTTTCTTTGCTTTCTTATGAAGATGTCTGAAAAGAATTTCCGACTTTTTGTATATCAGGGATTATTCAAACACACAGTCTTTGATGAGCACGTTGCCAAATTTGCCGTCACAGACACCAACCAATGTGATGGCATCTCCTTCCTACTACAATATATTTATGGTTAATATCCCTTACAGCCAGTAAGGAATTATCCATCTTGTTGCTTAAGCTGTATAATGATGGAGCAATAGGTATATCGTCTCCCTTTCTTGGACTTTGCGTCCGTATTATAGACTGATAACCAGCTCCTCATTCGCAGCGTTCGTTTTATGCAGGTTGAATCGCCATAGGCGCATTCGTGTCACACCACAGTAGATTGAATAGGCAATGAGTAAAACTGGTACTTATCCATTGCAATAATTCTTAAGGAGTGACAAATTTATGAACGCAGTAGGTATCGATGTTTCTAAAGGTAAAAGTATGGTTGCAATCATGC
>NZ_FRAH01000008.1 GCF_900142265.1 Anaerotignum lactatifermentans DSM 14214
CTTTGCTGATGAGGTGGGTCGTTCAAATCCCTCCTTCTCCGGTAAAGACATCAACGCTTGCAATTCCGAAAGGAATTTGCAGGGATGTCTTTTTTTGTTCAAAAGAAAAAGCATGGAACCCGAGTGCCGCTGCTCAAATCCATCTACCACATAGAAAGCCCGCAGAATCGAACTTTCATCCTGCGGGCTTTTTTGATCATTCCTCTATCTCATACACCATTTCTCCGCTGTAGCACACCTCTACCATACATTCTACCAGTGCCTCTCCCTTTGTCAGCAGACCGCTCCATTTTGCCTGCCAATAGCCATATGTTTCGTCAATGACCTCCAGCCGTTCCAAATGGGGCAGAAAATCCTTTAGAAGCCATTTTTCGCCGGAAAAAGCCCCTGTTTCCCCCGGTCCATCAAAAACATATAGAAAGGAAGAATCCCAGTCTATACCCGTCAATATGACTTTTGCCATTGCCGTCTGTTCACATGGGGAATCAGTGGAAAAAATACCGTAGGGAAAGTGGCAGACCAGCGTTTCTTCGTCTGCCTCCAGTTTTGTTAGATACCCGTCGTGGAGGCTGTAGGGCAGGGAATATAAGGGTTGTGTCAGGGTTGTTTTCATAGGTCGCTCCTTTTTGTTTTTGCTTAGCATAACGGACAGGAAGGGGGCTGTCAAGAAATCAGATATATTCTTAAGAAAACATTCGGAAAATAGAAAAGCTGGAATCCTCATAAAGAATTCCAGCTTTCTGATTTTTTAGATTGCTTTTGAAAGGACCTAGCCTTTCATCCGAACATGTTAGAATCCGTAAACGGCTGTGATGTTTGCGCTTACTTCGATGTCTTCATAAGAAATGTTGGTGTTTCTGTTGGCACTGCCTGTTGCCATAGCATCCATGACCATAGCTTCTTCTGCACCGTAATTCATTTCTTTATAGCTGGTGGATGTGTTGCGGCTGTTTTCCACAACGGATACCACCTGTCCCAGCGGTTTGCCGTAAGCCTGTGCAATGGCTGTGGCAGAGGACTGGGCTGCTTTTACGGCTTCTGTCAAAGCCTGATTGTAGTAGGTTTCCGGTTTTTCCAGAGAGAATGTGACGCCGTTGGTGCCTGTTGCCCCTGCGTTCAGCGCAGCGTCTACATATTTTCCAGCGTTGTCCACATCGTTGGTGGTCACATTCACAGAGGTGTAAGCCTGATAATTTTCCAGAACCTGTTTGTCGGTTTTTTCGTCATAACGGTAAGAAGGATATACAGAGATGTGAGATGTCACAATATCCTCCTCTGTAACGCCCAGTGCTTTCATGGCAGCAATGACGTCTGTCAGTTCTTCATTCACATCTTTCTGTGCCTGCGCTGCTGTTTTTGCGGTCTTTTCCACAGTCACATGGATGGTGGCTACATCAGGTGCTACCTTCACGATGCCCTGTCCGTTTACGGTAATGGTGTTTGCCGCAGGTTCCGCTGCCAGCGCTATAGTGCTCATGCCCAAAGCCAGTACTGCCGCTGCCATACATGCCATCATGTTTCTTTTCCATTTTTTCATACCAACAACCCCTTTCCAGTTTAGGACTCTTTCTTACATACGGATTCCTTTTTTCTTTTGGACGAGGAAAAATACAGAAAAGTTGCAGGATTTTCTGATTTTTTTTCAAAAAAGATCAAAAATAAATTCAATGATATGCAAAAGCAAATTCAGAAGGACTTCCAACAGACTCTTACGTTTTTTCTTTTCTTTCTTTTTTCCCATGATGATTCCCGCTTTCAGAAAATGGCATCCAATATGGTCAGAATCCCGTCCACCACAAATTCAAAGATATGCAAAAAAATATTGCGCCGTTTTTCTTTTTTGGATTTTTCCTTCTTTTTCATGGCGTCCTCCTTTCGGGGATGCTCAGCCGTTCAGAGGTTTTTCCCGTTTGATGCCCACATAGGCTCCGTCGATGCATTCTCCCACGGCAGGATAGCCCAATGCCTCATAATAACGGCTCAAATCGTCGTTGACCTTCTGGGAATCCAGCCGCAGCACTTCTTTTCCGGCGTTGCGGGCATAGGTTTCCGCAAAGGTGAGGATTTCCCGTCCCAATCCTGGATAAGCAGGGTCTGTGGCAAGGTGATGGACGTAATAAGCGTCTTTGTCGTTGTCCCATCTGGGGTCTACGTCAAAAAGGGCAATGACGCCAATGGCTTTGTCCCCATCCATGGCAAGAAACACGCTGTTTTCCCCTATGCGCTCTGCAAAATATTCGGCAGGGTATACGGTCAGATAAGCGGTCTTGTTCCACTGATACAAGCCTTTTTCGTCCATCCAGTCGATGCGTTTTTGCAGCAGGGCAAGGATGGTGGGCACATCCTCCAGAACAGCCTGCCGCATTTCTTTGCTCATCATTTCAGTCTTTCCCATTCTGCTTCCTTGAAGCCTACCAGCACAAAATCATCGCCGATGATGAGGGGACGTTTCACCAGCATGCCGTTGGTAGCCAAAAGGGCAAACTGTTCCTCGTCGCTCATGTCCGCCAGCTTGTCTTTCAGCTGCATTTCCTTATAAAGCATACCGCTGGTGTTGAAGAATTTTTTCAGGGGCAGACCGCTTTTGGCGTGCCACTGTTTCAGTTCTTCCGCGGTAGGATTGTTTTCCACGATATGACGGTCGATAAAGTCTACACCTGCACCTTCCAGCCATGCTTTGGCTTTTTTGCAGGTGCTGCATTTGGGGTATTCCAGAAATAATACGGACATGTGAGTCCCTCCTTTTTTGTTTCCATGATATTTTTTTCAGTATAGCATGGGGCAGGGCAAAAGACAAAAGGTTTTTGCAGACGGTCAGATTTCGCTTTTTTTCCTCCCTTAAACATGCTACAATAGGGACAAGAGAGAAAAGGAGGAGGAGTCTATGAAATTTGGATTCATCGGCGCCGGCAATATGGTCAGCGCCATTGTCAAAGGCATGACTGCCAACGGTTATGACGGAAAAAATATTTTTATCACTAGCAAGACTGTGACTTCCGCGGCAAAACTTGCGGAAGCCTGCGGCGCAAACAGCTGCCAGACAGCCGGAGAAGTCATTGCCGCAAGCGATGTGGTGGTGCTGGGTGTCAAACCCCATATTCTGGCGGAAATCCTGCCGGGCTTGCAGGCAGATTTCGCAGCAAAGAAACCCTTGGTGGTGTCCATTGCCGCAGGAAAAACATTGGCGTATCTGGCAGAAAACTTGCCCAAAGATATGCCCATCGTTCGTGTAATGCCCAATATCAACGCCAAAATCGGCGCATCCACCACAGGCATCTGCCATAACGATGCTGTGACAGCAGAGCAGCTGGAAGCGGTGAAGGCAGTCTTTGCTACCATTGGCAGTGTGGCAGAAATCCCTGAAAATCATTTCGGTATTTTCAGTGTCATCGGCGGCGCATCTGTTGCCTTTGCCTATATGTATATGGACGCTTTGGCAAGAGCCGCACTGAAAGCGGGTATGCCCAAGAAACAGGCGCTGGAAATCGCAGCGGAAACCGTCAAAGGCAGTGCGGAAATGGTGCTCAAAAGTGGGGAAGCCCCTTGGTCTTTAGTGGATCAGGTATGTTCTCCCGGCGGCACCACCATCGAAGGTGTTACCACACTCCAGGCAAAAGGCTTCGAAGCGGCAGTGGTAGCGGCTTTTGACGCAGTGCTGGAAAAAGATAAAAAGATCGGACGCGGAGAGGTTTGATCAAAGGACTGCGGTGTTTTGCCCAAGCTTTTTCCTTTGTGAAAAACGCTTAAAAGGGAAATATTTCATTTTTTTTACATTTACACGAAAATTGACAAAATTTCATTGAATTACAGCGTGGAATTCGTTATAATGGTTACGCGGGTAATTTTAATACTGAAACAACAAAAAAATTATGGTGAGTTGAGGAGGAAAACAGTATGAAAAACAGAAAATACGGTCGTATGGTAGCTATGGCTCTGGCTGCTATGATGGCTATGCCCACAGTAGCATTCGCAGCAGGCACCACATGGGATGAAGACACAGCTTATTATGGCGCTCTGGAACAGGGCAAAGTTCCCGAAGAAGTTATGAAACAGGACGAAATGGGTCAGTACGTAATTTCTGACGGTACAGCAACAACACCCGAAGGTGGCGAAACAACAACACCTGAAGGCGGCGAAACAGCAGAAACAACTACTCTGCCCTTCACAGACGTTGCAGCAGACGCAGCTTACTACAACGCAGTAAAATACGTTTATGACAACAAACTGATGGCTGGTACAACAGACACAACATTTGAACCTGAAGCATCTCTGCAGAGAGCAATGCTGGCTCAGATCCTGTACAATAAAGAAGGCGCAACAGACGTTGCAACAGAATCTGCTTACACAGACGTTGAAATCGGCAGATGGTACGCTACAGCTTGCCTGTGGGCAGCTGACAAAGACCTGATGACAGGCGTTAGCGAAACAGAATTCGCTCCTAAAGCAAACCTGACAGTAGAACAGCTGGTACAGATCCTGTACAACTACGCTCAGTACAAAGGCGTTGACGTAACAGTTGAAACAGCTACAGACGTTGCTACAGCTTCCGACTGGGCAAAAGACGCTATGAGCTGGGCAGTAAGCCTGAAACTGGTTGCAGCTGATGTAGATGCAAAAGCTGATGCTACAAGAGCACAGGTTGCTGAAATGCTGATGCTGACAGCTGACCTGAAAGCAGCAGAAGCTCCCGCTGATACAACACCCGCTGAATAATTTATTCTGATTGTTTGCACAAAACCGCTTTTCTTTTTGGGGAGCATCTTCATAAGAAAACAAAGAAAGCCAAAATCCTTTGTCATAATAAGGATTTTGGCTTTTTTATTTTATTCCGATTTTATTTGTTATGTTTTCTTCTGAAGACAGCCGTTTTTGTGCCCTTTTCTCCATTTGGCGACAAATGGCGGAAAGTCAGCTTGGAATTTTTATTTGCAAAAGAATAAAGGCACCCCTAAAAACCTTGATTTTTCAAGGTTTCTTTGCTTTTTTGGAAAAAAAGAGAAAAAATTCGCTTTTTGGCACAATACTTGCTTTTATATAGGGTGAAGGAAAAAAGAAAGAAAGCTGATTCCCATAGCCTTTTGATTTCAGAAATAAGCCTGTGAGAACTGGAAATTTCCTCAAAACATCGGAAAAGCCCAAAACAAAGGGAAAAAAACATCTGAACAGCCTCAAAAACTTCTATTTTGCAGCTGTAACATGTGTTTCCAAATGGAGAATGATGTTTCTAAACAGAGAATCTTGTTTCCAAATGGAGAATGATGTTTCCAAAAAGAGAAACCTGTTTCCAAATGGAGAAAAATTTCCATGGACAGGGATTTCCGGTGGTATGATGAGAGGAAAGGAGGGAGCAACATGGAATCCACAGAAAATCGTTATAAATATATATTTGATGAAATCCTCACACTGACAGACGACGGCTTCGTGGTAGTCGATACCAACGGGGTCATTACAGACATCAATGACCAGTACTGCAAGTATCTGAAGACCACCAAAGAGTATGCCATCGGTCGCAGCATCGCGGAAATCATCCCCAATACCAAAATGATTGACATCGTCAATTATGGCTACCGGGAGGAAGGCGCCATTCTCCGGCTTAGCGAGGAGCGGGATGATGAAAACGACAGCATCTTTCTGGTCAACCGTTCCTGCGTTTATGATGACGACCATAAGGTCATTGCCGGTGTGGCACAGGTCAAATTCCGTTTGCAGACATTGGACAGTGCCAAGAAGCTTATGCGGGAATATGCCGCTTATGAGTTTTACCGTGAGGAATACCAAAACCGCAGCAACAGCCAGTGTTCCTTTGATAAAATCGTCGGCAACAGCAGCCGTTTCGCGGAAGTGAAGAAGGCAGGCTATAAGGCAGCTAAAACATTCTTCCCGGTGCTGCTGACGGGGGAAACAGGCACCGGCAAAGAAGTGTTTGCCCATGCCATCCATAACAGCAGCGAACGCAGAGAAAAGCCTATGGTCAGCATCAACTGCGCTGCCATCCCCAATGAACTGCTGGAAAGCGAACTGTTCGGCTACGAGGAGGGGGCTTTCACAGGAGCCAAAAAAGGCGGCAAGAAGGGTAAGTTTGAACTGGCAGACGGCGGCACACTGTTTCTGGATGAAATCGGTGATATGCCCTTGGGCATGCAGGCAAAACTCCTGCGGGTCCTTCAGGAAAAAGAAGTGGAAAAAATCGGCGGTTATCAGCCCATCCCCGTAGATGTGCGCATCATTGCTGCCACGAGGAAAAACCTGCCGGAAATGATTGCCGCCGAGGAATTCCGGGAAGACCTGTACTATCGCCTGAATGTGCTGGACATCGAACTGCCGCCTTTGCGGGAGCGACGGAGGGATATTGTGGAATTGGCTTCCTACTTCCTCAATCGGCTCAATTCCGATTATAAGACAGCCATTTCCCTTTCGCCGGAAGTCCGGGAGTGCTTTGTCAGCTATGACTGGCCGGGGAATATCCGAGAGTTGGATAACGTCATCAAAAGCGCTTATGCTGCCTGTGAGGACTTTCTCATACAGCTCACAGACCTGCCCTCTAAAATGGTTTCCCGCCATCATCTGGCAGGGGAAGGGGGCAGCAGTAAGAAGCTGAATCAGATGATGGAGGAATACGAAAAAGGCATCCTGCTGGATGTGCTCAAAGTCTGCGGCTGGAATTGTCAGGCTGCTGCCAATGAACTGGGCATCCATCGCAGTGCTTTATATAAAAAAATCGCCAAGTACGATTTACAGAAAAAATAAATCAGACTGACAACGGAAGCTACACCGCATGCTGTTTTTGCGGATTTTCTTCCCGTCAAATGTGTCGGGTGTTTCGTGAAAAAACGCGAAAACAGCAGATGTTCTTTTTATGCCCAAAATACGGGGTTTCCTGTCAAAAACAGCAGGTGTATTTCCGTTTGTTTTATACACATTTCACAAAAACAAAGGATTTTAGGAGGAATGAATCATGATGCAGACATTGGTAGAAAAACTGGAAAACGTAAAAGCAGAAATGGACGGACACGTACTGGTCGTAACCATGAACCGCCCCAAAGCCCTCAACGCGCTGAACAATCAGACATTGGACGAATTGCAGGCAGTCTTTGATATGGCAGCCCAGGACGCGGAAATTTACGGCGTTATCATCACTGGGGAAGGCAGAGGCTTTGTAGCCGGTGCGGATATTGTCCAGATGGAACCCTATAAGAGTGAACAGGGCAGAGATTACGCAGGCTATGCCCAGGCAACATTCAACAAAATCGAAGCACTGCCCAAGCCCGTTATTGCCGCAGTCAACGGCTTTGCGCTGGGCGGCGGCTGTGAACTGGCACTGAGCTGTGATATCCGTATCGCTTCCGAAAAAGCAGTATTCGGTCAGCCCGAAGTAACACTGGGCATCATCCCTTGCTTCGGCGGCACACAGCGTCTGCCCCGTTTGATTGGTGCAGGTCTGGCAAAAGAAATGATTTACACAGGCAAACATATCGACGCCCAGACAGCCCTGTCCTATGGTCTGGTCAATAAAGTAGTCCCTGCGGAAGAACTGCTGGATGCGGCAAAAGCCCTTATGGCAGACATCCTGAAAGTATCTCCTGTTGCCATCAAATACGCAAAACTGTCCATCAACAAAGGGGCAGACATGGATCTGATGAATGGTCTGGAAGTGGAAAAAGACCTGGTAGGTCTGTGCTTTGCTACAGAGGATAAAGAAGTGGGTATGCATGCGTTTCTGAAAAAACAGAAACCCGTATTCCGTTGATGCTGTTGTGTGAAATGGGGAAGGAGGAGGACAAATGAATTTTAGCGTATTGGTGCTGGTCATTGCCATTGTGCTGTTCGGCGTGCTGGCATTCCGTCAGATGAGCGCCCTGATTCTGGCGCCGCTGGTGACCATATTCGTCATTGTGCTGTCGGGGATGCCTGTGCTGGATACCCTGCTCAATGACTTTATGCCTGCCACATCAGACTATATCACCCAATATTTCCTGATTTTCTTCGTAGGGGCATTGTTCGGGGCAGTTTATCAGTTTACAGGGGCAGCGGAATCCATTGCCCTTGCCATGGGGCGTCTGTCCCATAACCACTTTGTAGCGCCTATGATCATGTGCATCACTGGTTTGCTGACCTTCGGCGGTGTCAGCGGCTTCGTGGTATTCTTCGTGGTCTATCCCATTGCCCTGCAGATGTTCAAACGTGCTAACCTGACTCGGCGGCTCATTCCTGCTGCCATTTCCGCAGGCTGCTGGACTTGGTCTATGACAGCGCCGGGCTCGCCTTCCATACAGAATACCATTGCCATGAAAAGTCTGGGCACACCTGCCACTGCTGCGCTCATTCCCTCCCTCATTGCCACAGCGGCGGAATTCCTCATGATCTTTGTCTGGCTGGAATGGCGCGCCCGCAGCTTCACCAAAAAAGGCAAACTGTTCTTTGACGATAGCCTGAAAACCCAGCTTGCCCCGGAGGAACTGGAAGAAAGAACATCCGAAAACCTGCCCCATCCCATCATTGCGCTGATTCCCATTGCAGCCATCATCATCTGCTTCAATGTGGTGAAATTGCCTGTGGAAACATCTGTAACCGTAGGTATCATTCTGGCAGTGGTGCTCATGTTCCGGAGAGTGGCAGATGTTTCTCACTGGATTGAAGTCTTTAACAAAGGCGCTGCCGACTCCGGCACAGCCATTTTGAATACAGCCATCGTCGTTGGTTTTGGCGGCGTAGTGGAACAGACAGAAGGTTTTACATACCTCATCAATAACCTGCAAAATCTGTCCATCTCCCCCTTGGTATTCGTTGCCGTGACCATTGCCATCTGTGCAGGCGTATGCGGTTCTGCTTCCGGCGGTATGGGCGTTGCCTTTGCGGCTCTGACAGATACCTATAAAAGCATGGGTGTCAGTCTGGAAGCTGTCCATCGTATCGGCGCCATTGCCGCAGGTACGCTGGATACCCTGCCTCATCAGGGCGCACAGATCACCCTGCTTGGCATCTGCAAACTGACCCATAAAGAAGCTTACTTCGATATTGCTGTGACACAGATCCTCATTCCCATTTTGACACTGTTCATCTTTATCCCGCTGGTTTCTATGGGACTTTAAAAATAACAAAAAACAGTTTTCCATTGGGCATTTTCAGGGAAAGCCGCTTTTGGAAAACGCCATTTTCTCTCTCTCAATTTCTAAATGGAACGAAAATAGCCCAAAAAAACAGCTGAAATCCTCGAAAATACAAGAGATTTCAGCTGTTTTTGTCTGTTAAGGCTTGCCGAAGATAGGTCGGCGTTTTTGTAACTTAGTAGAACAGATGGAAGGTATCAAATTTCCACTGTCCGTCTTCCTGTACCAGATTGAATGTGTAATCTGTTGTTTCGTACTGGGAAGGGTCTGCAGGGGCTTCTGTGAATGTTTCCCCTTCGTAAGGATTGCCGTCTTTGGTGTAGTATGCAGTAGCAGTTACGGACATGCCTGTATCTGTTTTCACAGGTTCACCCATGACATAGCCTGCATAGAAGATGTTTGTGCCTCTTGCGCCGTCCAGTACATACAGACCGCCGCCTTTGCCTTCTGTGAAACGGATGTTGTTTTCAGCAAAGATGTCAGTGTCCATCATGTTCTGTGTGAAGTACTGTCCCAGATAGGTGCGGAATGCTTCCATATCGGGGAAAC
The DNA here is from genome assembly GCF_900142265.1 of Anaerotignum lactatifermentans DSM 14214. Classification (GTDB taxonomy): domain Bacteria; phylum Bacillota; class Clostridia; order Lachnospirales; family Anaerotignaceae; genus Anaerotignum; species Anaerotignum lactatifermentans. The sequence continues at coordinate 9,657 of NZ_FRAH01000008.1, forward strand.
GTTCGTCTGTTACGCGGTTGTAGGTGTAACCGTCTACGTCGATGATGTCTGTGGTGCTCATTTCAAAGCCTTCCAGTACAATCTGTTTGTAGATGGCAAATGCGCCGTCATAGAGTGTCTGGAACTGTTCCGCAGTCAGTTCGCTGTCAGCGGCATCTGTTTCTGTGGTTGTTTTCTGCTGCTGTGTTTCACCTTCTGTCGTTGTGGGTTCTTTGGATGTACAGCCGAACAGCAGTGTCGCAGCCAGGGCGCAGCTGAGCACAATGGCCAGTTTCTTTTTCATTTTGTAAGACTCCTTTCATATTTTTCGTCTTGATGTTTTCGTCTTTATTATACCATGGTTTGCAAAGAAAAACGGGATTTTCAGGGAAGTTTAAGAAATTTGAAATATTGCTGTAATCATTCATTTTGTGAAGAGCCGGAAATGATTTTTGTGGTAATCCAGCAGCCCGTCCTTTTTCATGCGGCTCAGTTCCGCTGACATGGCGCTGCGCTCCACTGCCAGATAATCCGCCAATTGCTGCCGATCAAAGGGAATGGAAAAAACAGCGCTGCCGGAATCCTGTGCGCAGGAGGACAGGAAGGACAGGAGTTTTTCCCTTGTGCTGCGGCAGGTGACGTGAGCAATCTTCCGCGTCAGTGTCAAATTCCGTCCGGCGAAGATTTGCAGCAGACGGCGGGAGAGGAGGGCAAAAAGGGGATTGGTCTGCCCGGTGGGTGCCAGTATCCGGTTCAGAGAAAGGTATAACACCGTTGTGTCTGCAGCAGCCAATACGCTTACTTCTGCCGCTGTATCCAAAAGGGCATAGGTTTCCCCGAAAAATGCCCCCGACGGGATTTGCGCCACCAATGCCCGGCTGCCCCAGAAATCCTCCCGCAGGATATGAACTTCCCCGGAAAGGATGAGTCCTGCCGCCGTGATTTTATCCCCGGCATGTACCAGAAAACTGCCTTTTTCATAAAAAACTTCTCTTGCATCCAGTTCCTCTAAAAGCTTCGTCATATCTTCAGGAGAAATGCCCTGAAAAAAGGGCAGAGATGCCAATTTTGATGGTTCTATCAAAAGACCCCCTCCTTTTTGTTGGAAAAACAACATACTATTTTCCCGCAGTATAGCATACTGTTATCAGAAAAACAAGGACGGAAAAACGAGGAGGAAACCACATGATTCGTAGAATTATAGAGATTGATAAAGAAAAATGTAATGGCTGTGGTCTGTGTGCGAAGGCCTGCCACGAAGGTGCCATTGGTATGGTAGACGGCAAAGCCACACTGCTGCGGGATGACTACTGTGACGGTCTGGGGGACTGCCTGCCCGTATGTCCCACAGGTGCTATCACATTTGTGGAACGGGAAGCGGCAGCTTATGACGAAGGGGCTGTGCAGGCAAATATGGCGAAAAAAGGCAAAACACCCTGCGCTTGCCCCGGCAGCCAGAGCAAACTGCTGGAAGTGCAGGAAAAAATGGCAGCAAAAAGAGAAGAAGAAGCAACTCCTGTTGCGGTGCCTTCCAGACTGCGTCAGTGGCCTGTGCAAATCAAACTGGCACCCATCAAAGCCCCTTACTTTGACGGTGCGAAGCTGCTCATTGCGGCAGACTGTACCGCATATGCTTACGGCAATTTCCATGAGGAATTCATGAAAGGCAAAATCACACTGGTGGGCTGCCCCAAACTGGACATGGTGGATTACAGCGAAAAGCTCACAGAAATCATCAAACAGAATGACATCCAGAGCGTGACCATCGTCCGTATGGAAGTACCTTGCTGCGGCGGCATGGAACTGGCAGCGAAAAAAGCATTGCAGGCCAGCGGTAAATTCATCCCTTGGCAGGTGGTGACTATCTCCACAGACGGCAAAATTTTAGATAAGTAAATGATATAGAAAAAGACCGGATTTCCTTTGGAAAGGAAGTTCGGTCTTTTGTGTTTGCTGTTGTCTTTATGAGAGGCTATGTTAAGGACACAGCCATTTCTCAATCAATCCCCATCTTCCGGCAGGTTTCCGACGATGTCTTCGTAATCTTCGCAAAGGGACTTCCATGCTGGCGTATCTGGAGAAAATTCCCGACAGAAATCCGGGAAAGGGTCATCCATATATTCCAGAAAATCATAGATGAATTGGTCGTATTCATACAGTGCGTAGGTGCGGAACAAATCTAAGAAATCAATACGGTCTTCGATCCATTCCTGCAATTTTTCCCGATCCGCATGGGTGAGAAACTGAGCGAAAAAGTCGATGGCTGTTTCCATATCCGCCGATGTGGCGCGGATGCCTTCAAAACGGGTCTGTTTACAGTGCAGTCTTTCCCCGTCGCTGGAAAGTTTGCAGACGCAGTGGACACGGAAACCGACGCCTCCTTCTTTGTCTTCAAAATCAAAGGTGAGTTTCAGGTCTCTTTCCGCCATGATCTGCAAAAACTTTTGATATGCTTCTTCCGTTAAGGTGCAGATGGGCTGTCCGTTCCGTTGGGGCTTTTCTTTTAGCAGTCCACAAGTCCAATCATGGAAGGAATCCAGTGTTTCCGAAAATGACCATCGTCCGCAGCCGGAAAAATCCACCGTACGCTCCTGTAAGCTTGGGGTATCGTACCATTGCAGACCGTATTCTCCGTAAAATTTCCAGGCGTCCAGTACTGGAAGCAATGCTTCCACCGCTGCTTTTGTCCATCTTCCCGTTAAATGTATGGTGCCTGATGCACTAGAGATATTTGCCATAGGACACATCTCCTTTCTTTTCTGTTTCCAATGTGCCTAAAAGAACAAGAATCGAATTTTCTGAAAATGACAGAAAGTCTTATTTTTATAATACCATAGATTTTCCTATCCGCAAGGAGGAAGCCCGAGGAATGGGAGAAGTGGTAATGACAAAAGGATGGGCATCTTCATCAGAAAACAAAAAAGCTGAAATCCTTATGATAGAGAGGATTCCAGCTTTCTTATTTTGATTATGATTTTATCTGGGCTGTTCTGCTTTGTTGCTGCCAAACATGATGAAAAATCACAAAAAAATTGGGAATCTCCAAAAAGAAGATTCCCAAAGCAACTTCCCCTTAAGAAAACATTGTTTTTTATTTTATTGATTTCTTAAGGGGAATTGCGACGGCTGTCTTCATAAGAAAACATAACAAATAAAATCTTAATAAAATAAGAAAGCCAAAATCCTTTGTCATGATAAGGATTTTGGCTTTCTTTGTTTTTTTATGAAGATGCCCCCAAAGATATTTCGTTTTTTATGCTTTTGCTTTTGCATCCAGTTTGGCATTGCGTTTGTCGTCCAGTTTGGAAACGATGGTTGCGCAGGCAGCGTCACCGGTGATGTTAACGGTGGTACGACCCATGTCGAAGATACGGTCGAAGCCAACAACCAGACCGATACCAGCCACAGGCAGACCAACGCTTTCCAGTACCATTGCCAGCATAACCAGACCAGCGCCGGGAACACCAGCTGTACCGATGGAAGCCAGTGTGGCTGTCAGTACAATGGTAATCATCTGACCCAGTGTCAGGTCAACGCCGTAACAAGCGGCGATGAATACGGCACAAACACCCTGATAAATGGCAGTACCGTCCATGTTGATGGTGCTGCCCAGAGGCAGTACGAAACCAGCTACTTCTCTGCGAGCGCCCAGTCTTTCCGCAGCTTCCATGGTGAAGGGCAGTGTGCCTACGGAGGAAGCGGAGGAGAATGCCATCATCATAGCAGGCATCATTTCCTTAAAGAATTTCAGAGGAGAAACGCCGCCCAGTGTCTTGATGGTCAGGGAATATACCACAACCATGTGTACGATGTAGCCTACATATGCCACAGCCAGTACCATGATGAGGTTTGTCAGCAGCATGGGACCGTTTTCTGCTACAACGGGGCAGATCAGGCAGGCAACGCCGATGGGGGACAGCTTGATGATGAAGTCCATGACTTTCAGGAACACTTCATTGAAGCTTTCTACCACCTGACCGGCAAGGATGCCTTTTTCCCCAGCCAGCAGGATACCGAAGCCCACAAAGAGGGCAATGACGATGACCTGCAGCATGGAAGCCTCAGCCATGGGCTTCACAAAGTTGGAGGGGAAGATGTTTACGATGGTATCCATAACGCTCTGGGCTTCTGCAGGGGTATAGGAAGCGCCGGAAGGGTCCAGCACAACGAACATACCTTTGGACAGAGTTGCCAGAATCAGTGCCAGTGTTACGGCAAAAGCGGTGGTGCACATGTAATAAATCAGTGTTTTGCCGCCGATGGCGCCTACACGGCGAATGTCCTTCATGGAGATGACGCCAGCCGCAATGGAGAACATCACAATGGGCACGACGATGAATTTCAGCAGGTTCAGGAAAATGGTACCCCAGGGCTGGATATAAGCTTTCGCGAAGTCAACGCCGGTCATGCCGAACAGGTTTGCGTTCATCAGCAGCAGACCTGCCACGATACCGATGATCAGACCAAGGAAGATCCAGAAAGCCAGAGGCATTTTTTTCTTTTGGCTCGTCAATGTAAACACTCCTTTCCTATTTTTATGATTTTCTCATTGAATTTTTATCCGTTCCTTATTATAAAGATACACGAAAACCTTGACAAGGATTTTCGCCAAAAGAATGCGTATTTTTTTGTACTTTTTTTACAATTGACGAAAATGATGTATGGATATTCATACAATGGAAAAATATGGAATTTTTACATAATAGAAAAAGAGGCATGTCCAGCAGGCTTCCCTTAAGAAAACATTGGTTTTTGATTTCTTAAGGGAAACTGCGGCGGCTGTCATCAGAAGAAAATTTTCTTCTGATGAAGCCCCCAATGGACATGACCTCTTTTTCCCAGAGTCTATCACAAATATTCATGGAGCCTTGCCGAAAGCCCATCTGTTTGCAAGGGGGCGAGGTTCAGCCGGCTTTGCCGGCTGACTCGCCAGGTTTTTTGCTGCCTGCAAACAGTATGTTACGGGGTTATTGTTCTGCAAGCTTCTTGTATGCTTCGTATTTTTCTTTCGCCTTGTCAGCAGCTTCTTTCAGCAGCACTTTTGCTGTTTCGGGGAAGGTGCGAACCAGGGAAGCGTAACGAACTTCGCCCATGATGAAGTCGTTGTAATCCATGGAAGGTTCTTTGGAATCCAGGATGAAAGGATTCTTGCCTTCTTTCTTCAGATCGGGGTTGTAACGGTACAGGAACCAGTAGCCAGCATCCACTGCCAGTTTTGCTTCCAGCTGTGCGTTTGCCATGCCTTTGGAGATACCGTGGTTGATACAAGGCGCATAAGCGATGATCAGGGAAGGACCTTTGTAAGCTTCTGCTTCTTTCAGGGCTTTGATCAGCTGTGCAGGGTTTGCGCCCAGAGCAACCTGTGCAACGTAGATGTAGCCGTAGCTCATTGCCAGCATACCCAGGTCTTTCTTCACAGTTGCTTTACCGCCTGCTGCGAACTGTGCCACAGCGCCGATAGGTGTTGCTTTAGAGGACTGACCGCCTGTGTTGGAGTAAACTTCTGTGTCAACCACCAGTACGTTTACGTCTGCGCCGGAAGCCAGTACGTGATCCAGACCGCCGTAACCGATGTCGTATGCCCAGCCGTCGCCGCCGTACATCCACATGGATTTCTTGGTCAGGTGTTCTTTGTTATCCATGATGAAGGCTTTCAGGTCTGCCGCTTCACCGCTTACGGAAACTTTTTCCAGAGCTGCCAGCAGAGCTTTGGTGTCTTCTTTGCTTCTGTGACCGTCATCGTAGTTTGCCAGCCATACGTCAGCTGCTGCTTTCAGATCTGCATCATCTACCAGAGCCAGCAGTTCTTTCAGCTTCATGGTTACGCGTTCTCTCTGCTGTTCTACTGCCAGAACCATACCCAGGGAGAATTCTGCGTTATTTTCAAACAGGGAGTTGCTCCATGCGGGGCCCCAGCCTTCTTTGTTTGTTGTGTAAGGTACGCAAGGTGCAGCAGCGCCCCAAGCCTGTGTACAGCCTGTAGCGTTTGCCAGATACATACGGTCGCCGTAAAGCTGTGTCATCAGTTTTGCGTAAGCTGTTTCGCCGCAGCCTGCACATGCGCCGGAGAATTCCAGCAGAGGCTGTTCGAACTGAGAGCCTTTTACGCTGTATTTGTCCATAGGGTTCTTCTTATCGGACAGAGCCAGAGAGAAGTCCCAGTTAGGCTGTTCGTGCATCTGAGTATCCAGAGGTTTCATTACCAGCGCTTTTTCTTTTGCGGGACATGCTGTTACGCAGACACCACAGCCCTGGCAGTCCAGAGGGTCAACCTGGATGCGGAAACGATACTGCGCGATTTCGCCAGCGCCTTTTGCGGGTTCTGTTACATAGCCTTCGGGTGCGTTCTTCGCTTCTTCTTCTGTCAGCAGGAAAGGACGGATACATGCATGAGGGCATACGTAAGAACACTGGTTACACTGGATACATTTTGTTGCATCCCATTCGGGAACGTCGATGGCAACACCACGTTTTTCGTAAGCGGAAGTACCCAGAGGTACGGTACCGTCTTCTCTGCCAACGAATACGGATACGGGCAGCAAGTCGCCTTTCAGTGCGTTCATGGGAACCAGCAGTTTTTCAACGTATTCAGGCAGAACGCGTTTGATTTCTTCTTTGTCCACGTCTTTTGCGTCTTTCCAGCTTTCGGGAACGTCGATTTTTACCAGACCTGTCAGACCTGCGTCTACAGCGGCATAGTTCATGTTAACGACTTTTTCACCTTTTTTGCCGTAAGATTTTTCGATGGCTGCTTTCATGTAGCCAACGGCGTCATCAACGGGGATGATGTTTGCCAGTTTGAAGAATGCGGACTGGAGAACGGAGTTGGTTCTGTTGCCCAGACCGATTTCACGGCAGATTTCAACAGCGTCAATGGTATAGAAATTGATGTTGTTGTTTGCGATGTAACGTTTTACGTCAGCAGGCAGGTGTTTTTCCAGTTCTTCGCCTTTCCAGCCGCAGTTCAGCAGGAAAGTACCGCCGGGTTTGATTTCGGAAACGATATCATATTTGGAGATGTAGGACTGGTTGTGGCATGCCACAAAGTCTGCTTTGAATACCAGATAGCTGGAGCGGATAGGCACATCACCGAAACGCAGGTGAGATTTTGTGATACCGCCGGATTTTTTGGTGTCATATTCAAAGTATGCCTGTGCGTATTTATCTGTATGGTCACCGATGATCTTGATGGAGTTTTTGTTTGCGCCAACAGTACCGTCGGAGCCCAGACCCCAGAATTTGCAGGAGATGGTGCTTGCGTCTGTTACTTCGGGTTCTGCGCCAACTTCGATGGATGTCATGGAAACGTCGTCAATGATACCAACGGTGAAGTGGTTTTTCTTTTCGCCTTTCATGTTGTCAAAGACAGCAACAACCTGTGCGGGGGTTACGTCTTTGGAGGACAGACCGTATCTGCCTGCCAGTACCAGAGGCGTTCTGCCTGCTTCTGTCAGTGCGGAACATACATCCTGGTACAGAGGTTCACCCAGTGCGCCGGGTTCTTTTGTTCTGTCCAGAACGGTAACGATTTTCGCTGTTTCAGGCAGTGCGCCTAAGAAATGTTTCAGGGAGAAAGGACGGTACAGGTGAACCTGCAGGAAACCAACCTTTTCGCCTTTTGCTGTCAGATATTCCACAACTTCCTGTGCTGCGCCAGTGATGGAGCCCATAGCGATCAGAACGTGTTCTGCATCGGGTGCGCCGAAGTAGTTGAACAGCTGATAATTTCTGCCTGTGATTTTGTTGATTTCGTGCATGTAGTTTTCCACGATTTCAGGCAGACGTGTATAGAAAGGTGTCTGTGCTTCTCTGTTCTGGAAGAATACGTCAGGGTTCTGTACGGTAGAACGCTGTACGGGATGTTCGGGGTTCAGTGCGTTTTTGCGGAATTTGCGCAGTGCGTCTTCATCCAGCAGTTTTGCGATATCTTCGTAGTCCATGACTTCGATTTTCTGCAGTTCGTGAGAAGTACGGAAACCATCGAAGAAATGCATGAAAGGTACGCTGCCTTTGATAGCGGAAAGATGTGCTACGCCGCCCAGGTCCATAACTTCCTGTACGGAAGCGGAGGACAGCATTGCCACACCGATCTGACGACAAGCCATAACGTCGGAATGGTCGCCGAAGATGGAGAAAGCATGTGTACCAACGGTTCTGGAGCTTACATGGAATACGCCGGGTTTGAGCTGACCGGCAATACGGTAAATGCCGGGGATCATCAGCAGCAGACCCTGAGAAGCTGTGTATGTGGTTGTCAGTGTACCAGCTTCCAGTGCGCCGTGCATAGCACCTGCGGCACCTGCTTCGGATTCCATTTCTACCAGACGTACTGTCTGACCGAAGATGTTCTTCTTGCCGTTTGCAGACCAGCTGTCAACGTGTTCTGCCATGGGAGAAGAAGGGGTAATAGGGTAAATGGTAGCGACTTCTGTAAATGCGTAAGAGATATAAGCAGCCGCTTCATTCCCGTCCATGGTTTTCATAATTTTTGTGTTCATGGAAAAACTCCTTTCATATAAATAAAATGTCCCCGTAATAACTGTAATTTCATGATAATGTATTCTGCATACACTGTCAAGAAATTACCAAAAAGAAAACAAAAAAAGTCAATTTGTTTGACATTCGGCTGTGAATTTGTGCAATTTAACCATAAAAAATTCCGAAAAAAGGAGAAAACAGGAAAAAACGAGCAAAAAAATCACGAAATTGTTGTGTACAGAAAAAAGAAAAAACAATAAATTATTGTATTTTCGTTGATACATCGTCAAATTGGTGAGGCACATGTTTGCGAAAGGGCTGGAAAAAAGAGGAAATTCAAGGAAAAACAGGGGCAGATTTCAGGGGATTGCAAAGGATTGTATGACAAAAAATGCAAAAAGATTGTTTATAAATTAACGATTTAGGAGGCGTTTCCATGGAAATCATCAACATCACATGTCTGCGGCAGAAATCCCAGCGGCATCGTCCCAAGTGGGTGGGGAAACTGCCGGAAAGCTGGGCAGAGAAATGGCAGCTGAAGTATTGCCCGTGGGTGGAAACGGCGGAGGGCAGCTGGTGCTTGCAGACGGATAGGGACGGCTGTTTTCTGCCTCCGTGGCGGGAGAAAGCCAGAGAGTTGCTGCAACAGGCAGCAGATGGGGGAGCAAAGATTGCCCTTTCACCTATGGCAGCAGACTTGCCTGGGGATATCCTGCCCTTTGCCACAGGACGAAAACTCTATCCCATATTCGGGGCAGAAGCCGCAGCCACAGGGCTGGAAGCCATGGGCAAACGACAGGAAGGAGCTTCTTTCGTGGTGGCAGACGGCGGCGAATGGGAAACGGAAGCGGCACTGGCAGCTTTGCCCGGCTGGGTGAATCGTCTGGGTATCCTCACAGACCGTCAGCCTTTTTTCGTGTCATGGCAGGAACGGTTCCTGGAGGAAAGAGGGCTGGTGGTGGAAGTGTTCAGCTCCGTGGGCTACGGCGTTTTTCGGGAGGCAGATGTGGTCCTTTCCTGCGCGAAGGGCAACGGCGCCATGGCTTATGCTCTGGCGGAAGGGGCTGTGTTTCTGGATTTGGTGGGCAACGGTACCGTTACGGAGAGTATTGCCCTGCGCCGCGCCGATGTGCTGGCGGCAGACGGATTTTTCTTTGGCAACCAAAAAGAGATGGAGGCAGGTGCCCTGACAGAAGCCCGTACTTATTGTGAAAATCAGATGTTTCGGGCGTATTTTGATGCGCCCGGCGCCGAAAAAGCGGCAGAGGCAAAAGCCGGTTTGGGACAGTTGTGTCCCGTCGGTTTTCTTCTGGGCGGAAAAAGACGAAAAATTCCGAAAAAACAGGGATAAAATCGCATTTTCCCGGGAGAAAACATTGACAAAATTACTTACCTTAGTATATAATTTATCAATGAATTTTCGGAGGGCATTTCGGTAAGCCCTCCCTTTTCCTTGTAATATCAAGGAAAATCCCTATTTTTGAAAAATTGGATAAAACCCGCAAGGAGATGAAATAAGCAATGGCAGAAGCAAAAAAAGTAGTCATGACCTATGACGGTCTGAAAAAAATGGAACAGGAACTGGAAAACCTGAAAACCGTACGCAGAAAAGAAGTAGCAGAAAAAATCAAAGAAGCAAGAGGACAGGGCGACTTGTCTGAAAATGCCGAATATGACGCTGCGAAAGAAGAACAGGGCGAAATCGAAAGCCGTATCATACAGCTGGAAAACCTGCTGCGCAACGCGGAAGTTATCGACGAAGACGTACTGAAAATGGACGTTGTCAACCTGGGCTCCAAAGTAACAGTACTGGACGTGGAATTTGACGAAGAAATGGAATACACCATCGTTGGTTCCACAGAAGCAGACCCTATGAACGGCAGAATCTCTAACGAATCCCCTCTGGGTATGGCTCTGCTGGGTCAGAAGGTAGGCGCAACCGTTATGGCAGATACACCCGACGGCGAAGTGGCATTTAAAATTCTGAACATCCAGAAATAATTTTTATTTTTTGCATAAGAGAACACGGAAACGGAGGAAAACAAAGTGGCAGAACAGAACAACCAGCCTGCACAGGAAATGACACAGCAGGAACTGAGCGAACAGATTAAAATCAGACGGGAAAAACTGGCACAGCTTCAGGCTGAAGGCAAAGACCCCTTTGAAATTACAAAATGCGAAGTAACACATCACAGCGATGAAATCAAAGACAACTTCGACGAACTGGAAGGCAAAGACGTTGCCATCGCCGGCAGACTTATGAGCAAACGTATCATGGGGAAAGCGTCCTTCTGCAACATTCAGGACAGAAACGGCAACATCCAGTCTTATGTAAGTCGTAACGACATCGGCGACGAAGCTTATGCCGCATTCAAAAAATTCGACATTGGCGACCTGATCAGCATCAAAGGCTTCGTATTCAAAACAAAAACAGGGGAAGTTTCCGTACACGCAAAAGAAGTGACACTGCTGTCCAAGAGCCTGCAGGTACTGCCCGAAAAATTCCACGGTCTGAAAGACCAGGAACTGCGTTACCGTCAGAGATATCTGGATCTGATCGTGAACCCCGAAGTGCGTGACACATTCATCAAACGTTCCCGCATCATCACAGAAATCCGTAAATTCCTGGATGGCAAGGGCTTCCTGGAAGTGGAAACACCTGTACTGCAGACCATTCCCGGCGGCGCTTCCGCAAGACCTTTCATCACACACCATAACACACTGGATATCGACATGTACTGCCGTATCGCTCTGGAACTGCCTCTGAAACGTCTGATCGTGGGCGGTTTTGAACGTGTGTATGAAATCGGCCGTGTATTCCGTAACGAAGGTATCTCCGTTCGTCATAACCCCGAATTCACCCTGATGGAACTGTATCAGGCTTATACAGACTATAACGGCATGATGGACATCACAGAAGAAATGTTCCGTACCGTTGCACAGAACGTACTGGGTACCACAAAAGTGGTTTACGGCGGTCACGAACTGGATCTGGGCAAACCTTTCGCAAGAAAGACCATGGTAGACGCTGTTAAAGAATTCTCCGGCGTAGACTTCGATCAGGTAGCTGATACAGCAGAAGCTAAGAGAATCGCTGATGAACATCATGTAGAATATGAAGAACGTCATGTAAAAGGCGATATCCTGAACCTGTTCTTCGAAGAATTCGTAGAAAAGAACCTGATCCAGCCTACATTCATCATCGACTACCCCGTTGAAATCTCTCCTCTGACAAAGAGAAAACCCGATAAACCGGAATTCACAGAACGTTTCGAACTGTTTATCGTTGGTAGAGAATATGGTAACGCATACTCCGAACTGAATGACCCCATCGACCAGCGTCATCGTTTTGAATATCAGGAATACCTGAGAGAAGCAGGCGACGACGAAGCAAACATGATCGATGAAGACTTCCTGACAGCTCTGGAATATGGTATGCCTCCTACAGGCGGTCTGGGCGTAGGTATCGACAGATTCGTTATGCTGCTGACAGAATCCGTTTCCATCAGAGACGTAATTCTGTTCCCCACAATGAAACCCCTGGACATGCCTAAGAAAGCAGAAACAAAAGCTCCTGCTGCTGTGGCTGCTCCCGTAGCGGAAAAAATCGACTTCTCCAACGTAAAGGTAGAACCTCTGTTTGAAGAATTCGTGGACTTCGATACATTTGCGAAATCCGACTATAGAGCCGTAAAAGTAAAAGCATGTGAAGCAGTGCCTAAGAGCAAAAAACTGCTGAAATTCGTGCTGGATGACGGCAGCGGCACAGATCGTGTGATCCTGAGCGGTATCCATGAATTCTATGAACCCGAAGAACTGGTAGGCAAAACTTGCATCGCTATCACAAACCTGCCTCCTCGTAACATGATGGGCATTGACTCTTGTGGTATGCTGATCTCCGCTGTACATGAAGTGGATGGTCACGAAGGTCTGAACCTGCTGATGGTGGATGATAGAATCCCCGCAGGTGCAAAACTGTACTAATTTAAAATAGAAATGCGAAAGGCGTTTTCTCGGAAGAGAAAACGCCTTTTTTGTACCAAATTGTACCAATTTTGTACCAATGAAAATCTGTTTTTCTAAAGGACTAAAAACCATACAGAAATCATGAAATCAAAAACAAAAAATAGAATGATGAGCAATATCCGTGTACCAATATTTTTCTGGAAAAAAGGAATGTACTGCCAGATATCCAGAAAATTCGTTGCCAGTGCCCAGAAGATTAAAGGGACAAAGTAACGGTTGAAGATCCCAAGGGGGGTATGTCCCGGCGTAGCTATCATCAATAGAAACCAAAGTGCCATCAGCAGGTAGCCAAAAACCGCTATAATTTGTTTCCAGAGGGTATCGGTACGGAATCCCGGTGTGGCATAGAGTATTCTGCCCCAGAGGGTGCCGCCCTTACGTTTATAGATCAGTTGGATTCTCCGCAGTTCCATCAGAAGTTGTGGCATGGATGCAAAGCGGTTTTTGGGATCAAAGGCACAGCACCGCAGCAGAACACGGGAAAATATTTTTGGAATGGTTTCTCTGTTTTCTGCAATCTGTTCTGCCAAGGAACGTCCCTTTATGATTTCCTTTCCTGTGAGGAATTGATAGCATAAAATACCAATAGCGTAAATGTCGGAACGATTGTCTGTTTGGGCATAGCCAAATTGTTCCGGTGCCGCATACTCCGGTGTTCCCAGACAGACAGTGTCCTTGGGGGCGTGATCTTTGAAAGAACGAATGGTGCCTAAGTCTACCAGTTTGATTTCTTTATGTTCTGTGTACATGATGTTGGACGGCTTGATGTCTCTGTGAATCAGAGGCGGATTTTGTTTATGGAGAAAGGCAATGGCATCACAGATTTGTATGGTATAATCCAGCATTTCTTCCATGGAAAACAGACCTTTTTGCAGAAGCATTTCTGCCAAGGTCCTGCCGTAGATGTACTGCTGAAAAACATAGACTTCCTTTTCGTTTTCCAACACCTGATACACATCGGCAATGTTCGGATGCCGTAGATGTATCAGTTCTTTGTATCCTTCATAATTCATGGAGGCTTTTTCTATGATTTTTTCCACATATAATCGCTTTTGCTGACGAATGAGAAAGACGGTGCTGTTGGCGGTTTCTGCCAGCGAACAAAGTCTTTCATAACTGCCAAAACCTGCTGCAAACTGTTCCATAGTAGTGACTCCTTTTTTCTTTGCTCCCTTTGATATTAATGGCTCTCTCTTGAAATGGCAAGCATAACTTAGTATACTGTCCTAAGAAAGGCAGGAGGGGGCATTGTATGATGTGGGAAAAATCAACGGAAGAACTGGCAAAGGAATTGTTTCGCTCTAAGGATGTGGCATCCTATCTGAAAGAGGAGAAAAAATATCTGGTGGGTAGTATGACACTGGCGGAATATATCAAGTCACTACTGGAAGAAAAGAAACTGGACAGCGTAGAGGTGCGGAAGAGCAGCGGCATTGACAAGACTTATGTCTATGAGATTTTTACGGGGAAAAAGAAGAATGTCAGCCGGGATAAACTGCTTCTTTTGGCTTTTGCCATGGGGCTGAATCTGGAAGAAACCCAGAGATTGCTGCAGATTGGCGGACGCTGTCAGCTCTATAGCAGAGATCAGCGGGATGCGGTCATTATGTTCTGCATCTATCATGGAAATACGGTGTTGCAGACGGAAGAACGGCTGGGCGAAATGGGATTTGACAGCTTGTTTGAGGATGAACGACAAAAATGAAATTGAAGAAGTGTCACAATAGGAAACTGTAAGAGGGGGTATCAAAATGCCGATGTGGTTATGCCGTGCCGGGAGATATGGCGAGTTTGAGAATAAATTTCTTGAGGACGGTAGAGTGTACTGTACTTGGGATAATCTCCCTGAATCCATCATGAAGTTCAGTACGAAGCAGGAGTTGCAGCAGTATTTTGTGGACAACGATCCGGATGTAAAGGTAAAAACAGCAATGAACTGGGCGAGTCAAGTATGGCCTTTTGCCCATGAGATGAAAAAGGGAGAGATCATTGCTATGCCTAGCAAAATCAAACCTGTAATTCATTTTGGAAAGATCGTAGGGGATTACGAATTTTTGCCTAACAACGATAATCCTTATTATCATGCACATCAAGTTGATTGGTTTGCCTGTGACATCCCACGCACAGCTTTTGATCAGGATATCTTATATTCCTTTGGGGCATTTATGACCATTTGCCGTATCAAACAGGAAGAACGTATAAAAGCGGTTATCAATGCACATAAGCAGGGAAAGAAAGTGCCACCCCTTATGCTGCGGGAGTCGCGGGATGAAGAAGAATCACGGGATATTGAAAATGAAGCTCTGGGAGTTATTACAAACCTGATTATCCAAAAGACGAAGGGACATGGTTTGGCAAAAATTGTAGACGCAATTCTTCGGGCAAAGGGATTCACGACATATGTCAGCCCTGCTGGACCGGATAAAGGCGTGGATATTTTGGCTTCTGCCGGTACACTTGGTTTTGGAAGCCCCAAAATCTGTGTTCAGGTGAAATCTACAGATGCACCAGTAGATCGAATTGTTTTGGATCAGTTGGGCGGCGTGATGAAAAACTTTGGTGCTGAATATGGCTTGTTGGTGTCATGGAGTGGGTTCAAATCTTCAGTCATCAATGAGACAGCGAAACAGTTCTTTGAAATCCGGCTTTGGACCCATAAAGAAATTATTGAGGAGTTTCTTAAGTACTACGATCAAATGGATGATGAAATCAAAGAATTGATTCCTCTGAAAAAAATTTGGGTTGTGAATAACGACACACAATAATGAAAATGTTTTTCTCTTTAGCAATTTTATGTTGCACTTTAGGCTGCTCTATAGCAGCCTTTCTTTTTTATATTTACACGATAAAAACGGTAGTCAAAAGACTACCGTTTTTTCATGCCAAATTAGCTGACAGCTAACGAAAGAAAATTTGTTTTTGCTTATACTGAAGAAGAATCATTCGTGGTCCAAATAAGAAAACATGGTTTTCAGCACATCGATTGCCATTTGTTTTTCTGCATCTGATTTTTGGTCAATCAAACTGCGGAATTGATCCACGATGGTTTCGTCGCTGGGAGAGATGCTGTCATGAAGCAGGTAATCCACCGTCACCCCAAGACGGTTTGCCAGGTTTACCAGTGTTTCTAGGGAAAGGCTTCTCTCTCCGCGTTCGATATAACCTAAGTAAGAATCGGATATATTCACATCTTCAGCCAGTTTTGACTGGGTAAGGTTGTGTTTCAGGCGTTCTTCTCGGATACGCTGTCCAAGATGTTCATAATTCATCGTACATCACCTCTTATCCTATTACTTTACCCATAAAGTAACTGTTATAAAAATATACTGTTAATGGTTTTTTATGGACTATAAGTGGTATTTTATGTATAATGAGGTTAAATGGACTTTCTAAGCAAAAGGGGGCAAGAAAGAAAAACAAATAGTTACTTTTGGCATAAGAAACAAAAATGAAGGGGTGCAAAAACTATGGAACAACGTACAGAAAAAATTTGCACAAAGTGCGGCAGGATACTGCAGGAAGATGAAAACTTTTGCAGTAATTGTGGGACACCTGCACCACAACCGCAAAGTGCAGAGAGCTGCCAGAATCAAAATGCGCAGCCGCTGGAAAAAAAGAAATCCGGGTTCAAAATGCTGTTGATTATTCTGGTGGTTATCTTAGGTGGCGCAATGCTTTGCTGTCTTTTTGGAGATTCAGAGGATACGGAACCCACAGAACAGGTGCAAGTAGAGACGGAAGAGTCTGAAAAAATGAGTGCTTTGGAGTTGTATCAGACAATTCAGGACGGAAGCAGTGTTTCTTTTGCAATCACAGGGAAAGCGCATATGTTTTTACAGGAACATGATAATTTGTTCCCTGCAAAGACAAAAGAAGATATTTCTGCAGATCTGGTAGATACTTCTATTACATATAAGCATATTTTTAAGAACGACGATAAATACGGCGACAAAATGATGGTGCTGTCGAATGTAAGGGTGAATCAGATCTTTGAGCAGAGTATTGGTAATGGAGAATATATTACAGAATTGAATGTAATGGATGATAATTTCCAGCCTTATTGGGTTTTTTATCATGGCACTTTGGACAATACTTTTGAAGATGATTATGTTGATATTGTGGGTTTGCCTTTGAGCAGTGGTTCCTTTGAAAATACAAAGAAAGAAGACACTCTGGTAGTTGTATTAGCTGGGTCTTATATGGTTCCCGGCAACACATTGGGCAGTTTTACAGCATCTGCTATGGAAACAGCATCTCAACCAGTACAGCCAGTGAAACAAGATGGAATTGATAATTATCTTGGGGAGTGGTACATTACAGATTATGGCATGCCCGAAATAGGAGAGAATGGTGAAACAATCAGCTCTGGCACTACTTTGAGCATATATAAAGAGGGTAACCAGTATAAACTGGATATGGCAGCACTCTACCATTCCACCGCTTTTGTGGGAGTAGATGGTTTGGTGTTGAATGTTAGTGGTAATTTGGCAACGACATCTTATGAAGAAGATGGATGGAATAACTGTGGTGATATTACTCTTGAATTTGCAAATGGAGAACTTTATGTTACAGCTACAGCAATTCAGATGTCAGATCCTTATTATGGTGATGCCTATAATTTAGCAGCAGATCACATGCACTGCACTAGAGTTGGATAATGATAAAAGGAGACAGTTTTAGATAGGTATTTGTGGGACAGCAATTTTAAAAAATTCGTATTTCTCAGTTAAAATTTCTATACCCCTTGAAAACACTGGTGTTTCCAGCGTTTTCGCCGCCTCGGTTTGGCCCTTTTCCCTCATTTTTTCCCTTGCGAGAAGAAATGAGGGAAACTATTTTCAGGCCGTCCCTACAACCTTATCCAGCAGCCTTGCGGAAGTTCGCTTGGCCTCTCTGGTGGCGTGGGCGTAAATGTTCATCGTGGTACTTACATCAGAATGTCCCAGCAGCTCCTGCACATCCTTGGGGGCTGCCCCGTGGGAAAGAAGGTTGGTCGTATATGTATGCCTCAACAGATGGAAGTGAAAATCATCCATATCCCCGATCTTCTTTCGGGAGTATCGGCATACGCTGCTGACCGTTGCAGGAGCTTCATAGGCTCCATCAGGCCGCAGGCAGACGAAGGAAACCTGGGTGTAATCTTCCGGCGGTGTCTCTGTACGGGGCAAGGAATAGACCTCGTAGTAGGTGCGGTTCTTTTCCTTAACGATGCGATAGTAGTTTTGGGAGTACAACGGCCCGTATTTGATGCTGTTCAGCATTTGCTCCTTTTTGGCTTCCCGCAGGATAGCCGCCAAGGTGTCGCAGAAATCCACGGTACGGATTTTCTTACGCTTTGTGGGGCCGATCTGCGTTTTCTTCCTTACGGAGTCATACCGCATACTCCGGCGGATGGTGAGGCACTGTTCCTTCAGGTCGATGTCCTGCCAAGTCAGCCCGCACACCTCGCCGATACGAAGCCCGGCGAAATAGGCGATCTGGATAGGCAGTAACGCGGGATTGTGCTTTTTCTTCAAAAGCTCATTCAGCGCCAAATACTGCTCATGGGAGATTGTCGGCGTTTCAATGGGAAGGTCGCCTATGCCATCCTCGGTAAATAGCTCATATTCATCGTCTTTGACCCGTTTCACCACATACTGCATCGGATTGAAGGTAATCAGCCTTTTGGGGAAAACCGCAAACCGGAAGGAGTTTTGAAGCACTGCCGAATACTGGCCCAGCGAGCCTTTGCTCAAAGCCTCAACGGTTTTTCCATCGGGACTTGTCCCTCCGAAGCTCAACAAATCCATATAGCTTTGCAGATGGTCGGAAGTTACCGTCTTGAGCTTGCGCTTACCAATGGGGTGCTTCTTGATGCGGGAAACAGTGTTGATGTAGGCCGTCACCGTCCCATCACTCAACGAGCCGGGTTTCAGTTCTTCCTCCACCCACATATCCAGCATATCTCCCAAGGTGATGTTCTTGGCCTGTGCCAGAAACATCTTGGTTTCATAGTCCTCCATCGCCTTGCGGAGCAGAGACTCGGTTTCACTCTTGCTTTCCGTTCCCGGAAATTCTTTCTGGACACGGTTGCCGCTGGCATCCTCTACATAAAAGCGATAGTACCACTTCTTTCCTTTCTTTCTTACAGATCCTTTTGCCATAGCAAACTCCTTTCTATGCTGGCAAACGGAACCGTAGTGATGTGTCACCCTGATTATAGCAAAGGGTGGCCAACCTATCAAACATACCGCTTGCTAAATTTCAAGGTTTCAATATTTACTTCACTGCAAGAACCTGATTGCGGTCCAGAAGGTCGCGGCCCTCGTTGATCTGCATGAAGCAGCAAATCACATCCACACGGACTATGGACTTACGCCCAATCCGCAGGACCGGGATTTTCCCCCAATCCACAAGACGGCGGAGGGTGTTGCGTCCAATGCCGGTATAGTCGGCAGCTTCTTCAATCGTCATGCCGATCTTACCAAAGCCCGCAGGCTGAACAGCGGAGTATCTTTCTGTATGAGTACGCCCGGAAGTCCCGGACGGAATATTCGCATAACAAACAGGCGAATTTGAAGTCATAATTGTTCGCCTCCTTCGAGAACAAAAAAGCAGCCGCGCCGATCTGGTTGGAGCCGTTGTAACATACGGCGCATTTCGGCGCGGCTGCCTTGACTTTTCAGTAACTTCAAGCCCGCTGTATTTGCCACGCATCCCCAGCGGTGGGGATATTACAGGCCGCCCCTGGCAGGGCTGTCATAACTCCGCGGCATCGTTCAAAGCGTGTGCCGCAGGGTTCCCCCTCAAGTCTGTGGGAGGTCGTGAGAAAGTATCTTTAACCCCCGCGCTGTCATCGCGCCCGGAGTGCCTGTCCGGGTCTAAGGTATGCGTTGATCGCTCGGATAGCTTGTCCCATCACCTCCTTGAAGCTATCGTCATGGCGGCGCACCTTATGTCGCTCATCACGCGGGTTTTGTACCTGCAATACCGTATATTCAGTTGTCATGGTTCTGTGAAGGGTGAGGAAAATGTGTCCTTCACCTATCACATTTTTTAAGGCCGTTTGTTAGCTATTTTTGAGGCCCGCCGCGAACTTTTTTGAAATTTTTTTGATTGCCCTGGCAAGTGAGAGGGAGACGCTGGCCTTCGTCACTCCTTCAAGCCTGGCAATCTCGGTGACAGACTTCCTCTCAGCATAGTACAGCCAGATCCGGCGATACTGCTTTGCGTTCAGAATGGCTTTCAATGCAGCCAGCCGTTTCTCGCGTAAAGCCTTTTCCTCTGCCTGGACATCCGCCTTCAGAAGCTCGGAGAAAAATTCATCCTCGGCAGACTGAACCGCTCCAACCACATCCAGGTAATCATCCAGAGCCACCCGATTATCGTTGAAGCTCCGACCTTCCTTTTCTGTCTGGTGGTAGTCTGCATCAGACCAGGCTTTCCATTTCAGAAATTCTTCCTCATTGGAAAAGTCCGCGCGGGTGAGCCGGATGCGGCCGCTTACACTTATGTATATAATGCTGTCCTGATCGTATTTGTTCAGGGCGTATTCGCTTTTCTTATCAAACATACTTTTCCTCCATTTCAATTCAGGGGTTGACGGGTGAATTGAAATGGAGGCGGTGGAGATCGGCACCCTACGGAGAACCGCAGGACATGACAAAAAACGCCTGACTGGATATAATCCAGCCAGACGCTATCTGGTGCATTTTGATATTGTCTTACATCGTATAGTTCATCTTCTTGGGTATAAATCCCCGTTGCCGGGGACAGGCTTTTTTTGGCAGGTAAATTCCTGCCGGATTATGTCGAAACCCTCTGTGCTTCACGGCGGCTCCCTCCTAAAGCCGCCGCAACATTTAGCACAGGGTCGTCATTCTCATAAGGGCATGGAGAACGGCGGCCTTGAAATGTATTTCAAAACCGCCGCCGGGGTGAAATTGTAAATTGCGCGCACAAAGCCACCTGCCCCGCAACGGTTTTTTTCTTTCCCCGTCGGGCGGGGCAGGATAGCTTCAATATGCTGTTTTAAATTTCCACTTTTGCTTTTGCAATAAGATATTCTTCTTTTATGGATATAAGATAGCGTTGACGATAAGCTATTATTTGGGTGCTATCAGAAGTAACAACATATCCCATTCTTAATCTTTCAACTACTCTCTGTTGCTGCAACTCACGAATTGCTTTTCTGACGGTTTCTGTGCTACATCCAGCTTCTTTTGCGAGTTCTGTATAAGAGGGGAGCTTTTCCCCTTGTGCATATTTTCCATGCAAAATACGAAAGAAAATCTCATTTGCAAGGCGTAAATATATCTTTTCTCGAACATCAATATCCCAGCCCATAGAATTGTCCCCTATATTTGTGATTGATATAGACCTGTAAGCCATAGATACACTTCATCCAATGAGCCGCGATTGATGCTATATATCCTCCGTTTTTCTACTTGACGACAGCAAATTAAGCCACTCCTTTGCAACAGAGAAAGATGATAAGAAATCGAGGCAGGTGTTATCTGAAAATATCCTGCAATCTCTCCGGCAGAGTGCGGTTTTTGGCTTAGCCGCATTAGAATTTCTCGTCTGGTTGGATTTGATAACGCATGGAATTTTTTGTCCAGTGCATTTTCGCGTTCATTCTTCATAATGTATCTCCATTATTCCCGATAACAAAATATTACCATTATGGGAATATTAAGTCAAGAGAAAACGCCCTGTGCATATAGGGCGTTTTTCTCTATTCATCCGCCTTATGTTCCGGGGAGATAATCAATCCAACCGTTCTTAATCTGCGACCCGGCTCTGGTTTATTATCTTGAAGTGGATATAAGATTTGAGCAATATCCGATACCACTTTTTCAAGTTCCTCATCTGTCAAATAAACATGAGAAAGACTAAGACCAGACCGATCCCTTTTTATGTCAATTCCCGGTGTGTCGCAGTATTCTTGAAAAATCTTGGCGAAGGTCAAAAAATACTGAAAGAACATCTGCATATAAATGGCACCGGAATTTTCTCCGAGAACTGATGGAGGATCAGACGGGTCAAAAGTTAATGCGTAAGTCTTTTCAACTGTTCCGCGTATTGGTGTTTCATTAACGATTTTCAATAGTCCATCATCGGTCATTCGTTTCAAATTACGATATAGTGTAGTTTGAGGAATATCTGAGCATTTTTCAGCCAAATACTTTGCGGTAACTTCCCCTCGACGCATTATTTCTATCAGCAGGCGGCTCTTGGCCGGATTTGAAATACATTCCATAATCTTTTCATTCAAATTCTTGCTGCCCATGTTCAACCTCCTTTTTGAAAATATTATCACTTCGGAAATAAAAAGTCAAGGGAAGGTATTGCTTTTTTGTTTCCATAGTGGTAATATAACCTATGCGGGAATATTAAGACAAAATGTCGAAGCCCCGCAAATACCGATATGAATTATAACAATAGGAGGTAAATTGGTATGTCTTTGTTGCAGGAAATGTTTCCGCTTCTTATTCCCATCTTTGTGATTGATGTGATCCTTGCCGTGGCCGCTGTCCGGCATATTCTCCGGCATCCACATTATCGTTTTGGGAATAGGGCCATGTGGCTTATAATCTCCCTGATTATTCTTATGTTTGGCCCGATTATCTATTTTGTTTTTGGGAGAGGTGAGGAAAAATGAATGTGCTTTCTATCCGCAATCTATCTAAAAGTTTCGGACAGCAGCAAATTATAAAAAATCTGAATATGTCGGTTCCAGAGGGAAGCGTTTTCGGCTTCATTGGACAAAACGGCGCAGGAAAAACTACGACAATGAAAATGGTTTTGGGGCTTTTGCAGCCCGATCAGGGAGAAATCCTTGTGTGTAATGAGCCTGTTCGCTTTGGACAGACTAAAACAAATCAGTATATTGGATATTTGCCTGATGTGCCGGAATTTTATAACTATATGACCGCCTTGCAGTACCTTACGCTGTGCGGAGAAATTGTTGGGCTTCCCAAAGAAAGCATTTCTCAAAAGGGAAAAAAGCTACTTTCCCTTGTCGGTCTTGATGGTATAGAAAAGCGCGTTGGCGGTTATTCGCGTGGTATGAAACAGCGTCTTGGAATTGCACAGGCGTTATTGGCTGATCCTAAACTGCTGATTTGCGATGAGCCTACCAGCGCCCTTGACCCGGTAGGAAGAAAAGAAATCTTGGATATTCTTTACAAAATTCGTGGGACAACAACAGTTTTATTTTCAACACATATTTTATCCGATGTTGAGCGCATTTGCGATCATGTGGCACTCTTGAATGACGGTAATATCGCTGTTGGCGGAACACTATCAGAAATTAAGGCGCTGCACAGCCATGACAGTCTGTTGATTGAATTTTCAACCGAGGCTGATTTGCAGCATTTCAAAGAATGCATGACAGGCCAATCACTTCTGAACGGATCAGAAGAAAAGGGGCGGGAAATTGTAATACACAGCCGGGAGATGAAAAAGGCCCAGCATACCATCTTCTCCACTTTGGCCGAAGCAGATATTGCGCCGATTAAGGTGGAACTTATGGAGCCGTCGCTTGAAAGCCTGTTTTTGGAGGTGATAAAATGAAAGGCTATATTGCGTTTGTAAAAAAAGAGTTTGTAGAAAATCTTAAAAACTATCGCTTTTTAATCCTGTTTGCAATCTTTGCGATTTTCGGAATGTCCAGTGCTTTCCTGGCAAAATTCACGCCGGAAATTATAGCTGCATTTGGAGCCGGATTAGAAATCACCGAGGAACCTGTCGCCCTTGACGCATGGCAGCAATTCTTTAAAAACATATCTGGCATTGGATTTAGCGCATTTATCATTCTGTTTGGAAGCTGTATGTCCAGTGAGTATTCCAAAGGTACATTGCTCCTGCTGGTGACAAAAGGACTGGCAAGGCCATCTGTGATTATGGCAAAGTACACGGTAGCAGCAGTATCTATGACGGTTAGTTTTTGGGTGAGTTTTGTAGGGGCCTATGGATATACATATTACCTTTGGCCGGATGCTTCGCTTTCAAATGTCGTACCGTCTGCGTTTTTTATGTGGATGATTGGATTTCTCTATCTTAGCATCCTCATACTCGGTTGTGTTCTATTCAAGCAGACTTTTACAAGCATCCTGTTTACTGGCGGGATTGTAGCCCTGTTCTCTGTTTTAAGTGTTGTAAAACCGTTGTCTGCCTTTAACCCGGTTGTCCTCACTTCACGAAATGTTGACCTGATTTCAGGAGAGATTACCATGACGGAGTTTCTTATTCCATTTATTATTTCAGTGGTTTTATCTGTGATATTTTTAGCGGCAGCAATCAGGGCATTTAATAAAAAACAATTATAACCTCCGTATAACAAGGTCCCGGATTTTTCCGAGACCTTGTATGTTATTCGTTAATGATTTCATTCAAAATCATTTCCTCCACCTGCGCTTTCAGCGTGTTCATCAACCCCACCCAGCGCATGGGGTCACGGGCTTTCAGTTCCTCGGTGACGCCCGCCGCCTCCATCATGTAATTTCTCTCTGAGAATGAATTATAAAATGAAGATAAAGTGCATATTGTATCATTCCCAGCACATCCTATGAACAATAGAATGTAATAGGGTGATGTGATATGCCGAATGTAAAAGATTGCCCTGGATTTGAAACCTTCGGAGCAGATGTTCAGCAGGCGCGTGAAGCTGTGAAAATGTCCCGCCGGGAGCTGTCCGAAAAGGTCGGCATCGACCCGCGCTATCTTGCAAATATTGAGCTGTGCGGCACAATACCGAGCGTGCCGGTTGTGATGCAGCTCATCCGCATTTGCAAGCTGCCCGCAGAACGCTACTTCAACCCGGAGCTGCTTCGGGAGGACAGTGAGCAGCGCCAGCGGACAAGCCATAAATTACAGCTTTGCCCGGAGAAGTATCTGCCCATTGTGGAAGGTGTCATTGACGGAGCCATCAAATTGAAAGATGCGGATGATGAGAAGGAGGATGTGTAAGCGTCCTCTTTTCTCATTTGAAGAAATACCGCCCGAAAGGGCATAAATACGGGGTACGAGAAACCGGCAAGCAATGCCTCGTGGGACCCACCGAGGCCAAACCTGGGATTTTCGCTGGCGCGAAGATCCCAGGTTGCTTGTTGAGGGCGCTGCCCCCAAGCCCCCATAAACAGCTCCATTCTGGAGCTGGCTACGCGTTCCGATGGAACGCTTTTTCCATCGCCCAGGCGATGGATAGCACAGGACAGAACCCGCATTAAGAGCAAGCCGCCGGTGGGCGGTGCTTCGCACTCTTGACCCGGTTCCCGTCCTGCGCCGGTGAGCAGACAAGAGGGAAAGCCGCCGCAGGCTTTCCCTCCCGAAAAGCCCAAATTCATGAGCCGGTCATCGTCCCTGGCTCTGCTCCTGGGTGTGGTCTTTCTCTGTCTGCTTTTCTTCCTCATAGCCCATGATGCGGTCCACATTGGCTTTGACGGTCAGAAGCTCCTTCATCTCATCACGGGCCTTTCGGTAGCCGGAATAGGCTGCCTTTTTTTGTGCCATCAGCTCTGCATATTCCGTCTGCAAACTCTTTACGGTGGGGAGCTTTTTCATTCCCAGCTCATCAAATGCTTTCTTCGCGGTCTGGTGTAAAAGGATGTCCGCCTCATGCTCGGCGCGGAACTTCTTTGAATATCCGGCTTTGCGATATGCAACATAGACTTCCCGCGTTTTGGCGTAGTTAATGATATGGGTGCGGAGAACCGCAATCTCCGTCATTCGCTTTTCTGCCGCCTTGATCTGCGCGGACAATTCATTGTATCGGGCGGTGGCTGCTGCTGTCTTTTCAGCCAGCACTTTGTAATCAAGCAGTTTATGCTCGGAGAGATAATTCATGGTCTGCGCCATCTGCTTCAGATTGAAGCCGGTGGCCCATCGCTGATAACCGGCCCCCTTGCCAGCGCGGAGCTTTTCCTGAATATCGACCATCAGGCTCACTGTCCGTTTCGGTTCCGGGTGGAGCGTGGCCCTGGTGGGGGTATGTTCCTTTTCTCCGGCCAGAACCGCACGAAGCTCGGCTTCACTGTACCCTTTGCCCAGCTTCTTACTCATGCGGGCGGCATTGTCCCAGCCAGGAGCTTTGAGGCTGTACGACTGCCCACGGCGGGACACCTCGCAGCCCATCCCTTCCAGCAGCTTCAGCAGGGTATCGAAGTCGGCGGGCTTTTGCTCCAGGGCCTGGTCGATCATCACCCGTAGCGTCTCCCGCTGGGATTGTTTAGCCCGATCACCCAGCCACTTGTTGTAGCTCTTTCCATGCGGCTTCGGGTTCTCTACAATGGAATATCCGTTCTCAATGCAGATGGTATCATTGAGCCGCCGGACCGCGCGGGTGCTGCCCCAAAAGTTCCGAAACTTCCGCTGGTAGTCCAGAGCAGTGGCATCGAAAATGATGTGATTATGGATGTGTTTCTTGTCTATATGGGTGCAGACAATGAAGGCGTGTTTCCCCTTGGTGAAGCGCCGCGCCAGTTCACAGCCCAGCCGGTTTGCTTCTTCCGGCGTGATCTCACCAGGGACAAAGGATTGCCGGATATGATAGGCAATCACATCGTCCTCGCCCCGTACCCGGCCGGTGGCGGCGATATACTGCCGCTTATTGAAAAGGAACTCTGCATCCGCAATCCGGCTGTCGCATTGATAGCTGGTAATGAGCCTGCCGTTGTCTGTTTTCTGCGGATTTTGAACATAGTCGATGATGTCGCTGATGGCTGTCCCCACCGTCCGGCCTTTGCCGGTGTGCAGGGGCATGAGCCGCGTGGTTGCCATGAAAAACCCTCCTTCCATGATGAGGGCGGCCTGCATCTGCAGGCCACCCCTGTTGATAGTTTCTTATTCTGCCTTAACACAGTTTGCGGAGCTTATGGATCGCCGCAGCAATAGAACGGGACACGCTGGCTTTAGACAGTCCTTCGGCCTTGGCGATCTCTGTAATGGATTTTCCTTCGGCCAAATACATCCAGATCCGGCGGTACTGCCTGGCGGTCAGAAGGGCCTTCACCTTGGCCATGCGCTCCTGGCACAGAGCCTTCCGAGCGGCTTCGATTTCATCAGCCAGAACGGTTTTTTCTTTTCCCGTCTGGCGGGGCAGATTAAAACGATATTTATTTTTCTTATACCTCAATCAACCCTTTTGCATTTCCAGTAAATAACACACCATAAAAAAAGACCTGCCAAAGTAATAATTCCTTTGTTCCATAGCCAAATATTATTTTGATCTCCGGCAAATCGGATAAACAAGTAGACATATTCTAACCCCGGAAATCTTAACAGGCTTCGTGTCAATAAGATTATCAGCCATATAACCCCACAAACTAATGTTGCAATATGTTCTTGCCTACATATAATCCCTAACAAGGCGCACAGAGACGATAAAAAGAATGTTGGTGGGAAATACAGCACAATCAATTCCCATATTGGCATTTCGTATCGCATAACTGACGCGCCTGCCATGCTAAAAACCGCGAATAAACTGGATATTGCAAAAGCGATTATATAACGTAACAATACCCATTTGAAAAGAGATTTGCTTTGTGCGGCAATAATATCAAAATTACTGTCGGCTCTTGTCTTTCCCCATTCACCAACAACGATTGTAACAAAAAACGGAAATATCACTTCAAAGCTGACCGGGTAAAAATCCAGCAGATCTCCGGCTATGATAGAAAGAACAATCATAGCAACCGTAAAGGCCGCTGATACGATAAAGAAATTTATCCCGAAAATTTTTACTTCGCTTTCAATTCGCGCTTTCATTCTGACCTCCAAAACTTGTGTTTCAAAAACAGCAGACTGCCAAACACAAGACCGCTTCCTACAAGGAAAAATCCATTTGCAATAACGCTCCCCATATCAACAAACGGCCATCTCGGATGCACCCATATCAAACGGACTAAATCGCCGGAAGTAATCAAGTAAAATGGCATTGCCTCTGCCGAGCCTACATAGGTGGCATTAAACCCAAACAATATTGCAGCCAGAATATAGAATAAGCGAATGTCAATCATCCCCGGTAAGGCAATCGAGCAAAAGCTGACAAATAAACTCGTTGGAACTAAAGAAACAAAGATTGCTTTTATCAACGGGACAATACATTCAATCAGGGAAATTTCAAACGGAGCAGCAATAAAATAGACCATCGTGTTAAGCAAAAGAAAAATACACTGCATGGAGAAAACATATAGAAATCCGCCCAACAGCTTTCCCAACACATATTGCCATTTTCGTAAGGCCGATGACATCAGCAAAGATTTCATTCCTGTCTTAGTATCTATCGGAATACGTCCTGCCAATAAGAACATCAGACCAAACAATAAAACAAGGCTGTCAAGGCTCACGATCCGATAGACAAAATATGCTGGCTCATTCAAAAACTCCAACCGGGCTAAATTCCCAGCAAAGGGGAAATTGTCAAGTAAAGAAAGTGCCGTCGCTACGAGAAGTACACCCCATGTAACCAGGCGCTTGAACTGCATTTTATATTCATAATGGAGAACAGAAAACATTTTACGCATGGGCTTTCCCTCCCATACAATACACATAAGCATCTTCCAAAGTCGCCGTGACAGGTGTGGCCTGTAAGAAAAGTCCGCTTTCGTCCATAATTCTCGCAGTCAATCCTTGGCTCTCGTATGTCGTCGATAACACTACGGATTTCTTTTGAAGTTCGATAAGCTGGTTTTCATTTTCTAAATGTAGGATTTTCACCTTATCCTTTACCCGTTCTAATAGGGCGGCAGATGTACCTGCATAAAATAGATGCCCTTTCCGCAGAACAGCAAGTTCTTCACAAAGCTGGTGAATATCTTCGACAATATGTGTAGAAAGCAAAACGGTGCGGCCCTCGCTTGCATATCTTGACAATAGGCCGCGGAACCTCACCCGTTCTTCTGGATCAAGACCGGCTGTCGGTTCGTCAACAACAAGAATTTGAGGATTGCCAATTAGCGCCTGCGCAATGCCAACCCTCCGTTTCATGCCGCCGGAAAGCTGACCTATTTTGCGTTTGGAAAATTCCAACATTTCAACCTGCTCCAACACGTTGCTGACAGCTTTTTTGTTATGAATGCCTTTGAGTTCTGCCATGTAATTTACAAAGTCAAATACAGAAAGAGAGGGGTACATGGCAAGTTCCTGTGGCAAATACCCAATCCTTGCTCTGACCTCATTTCCCTGTTTCACGGTATCAAAACCGCAAATGCGGATTGTGCCTGCTGATGGGGTTAATACCGTAACCAATGCCTTCATCAGCGTAGTTTTTCCGGCACCATTGTGTCCCAACAGGCCAAAAACACCGCTGCCAACATGAAAGCTGATATCATCAAGGGCGGTAACGCCGTTCTTGTATTTTTTAGTAATGTGACTAATCTCAATGTTTGTATTCATACGCTCCTCCATTTAACTACATTCGTAGATTTATAGGCTTTAATGATACGGGTTACTCATTGTAACCCGCACCATATTCTGTACCAGTATGATAGGCCGGATAAGGATAGAAATGTTCTCTGCTGAATTGTACGGAAAAAGCAACCGTAAGTATCAGAGAAACAGCCAGTATAACCGTTATCATCCTGTCCCTAATCTTTGATGTTCTTGTGGTGATCCGTTTAATTCTGCGTTTTGCCAACACAAAACTGAGTGCGCCAATCCCTTTACCGGGTTTTGTAGCTTGAACCGTAGACAGTTCCAGCAGCCGGATAATAGCCGCAGCATATTCTGTTGCCGTGACTTTCCCCTGCGAAAATTTTAAGGCATTGCAATCGCAATCCGTTTCACAATGTAGTGAAAAATCTCCTTTAGCAATCCACGCAAAAGGGTTAAGCCAGTTTAATATGCAAACATAATCATAGATACGCTCCAAAAGAATATGTTTCCGCTTAATATGGGTCAACTCATGGATAAAAACAGCGGATAATTCGCCATCGGTCAGCTTTTCTATAACTGTTTTGCTCATGATAATTGCTGGGCGGATTGCGCCGGTAACGCAAATGGGGTTATCCAAAGTCCCCCAATATAGTGCAGGCACTTTTTTTAAGCCGACAATTTCCGCACATTGTAAGCAAAGAGCATTTAGACGCTCAGTGCTACATATCTGGTATCCTTTCAATGCCCGCTTTGCCATTATAGAGCGTATCGTATCATAGACGAAAAGAATACCGCACCCACACACCCATACCCAACAGGCAATATAAAATCCATTTAACCATTCCTGTGTTTCTGGTGATATGAGAAACACATCCGGTGAAAGGAATGGAACGCAAAAAAGGATCATACCGCAAAGCGGAAACCATAGCGGCAGCGTACAACGCAGAATGTGATTGATAAAAAGAGATAAAACACAAAATATACCGCCAATAGCAGATACAAAAATAATCGCATTGAAAATGTTACCGAGTATCTGCATCTGTTTTCTCCTGCTGCTCGATCAGGCTCTTTAGCTCATGCAATTCATCAGACGAAAGATTGCCGTTTTTGACAAATCCCATTACCATCTTAGACAGGGAACCATCATATACGCGGCTTAGAAAACTGCGGCTTTCCGCAAGCTGGCATTCACTTTCTGATACTGCTGGATAATATAAATATCCCTTTCCCTGGCGTTTTGTAGTCAATGCTCCTTTCTTTACCAAACGGGCAAGGTATGTTTGAATAGTCGTCTTGCTCCAACCTGTTTCTTTTAACCTGTCTAATATTTCGGGAAGTGTTTGTGGAGAATTACTCCAAACAATCTTCATCACTCGCCACTCTGACTCTGAAATTGAAAGTTGCTGTTCCATAAAGCGCCTCCTTTGATTGATACTGTGTAGTTTATTCTATTATAGCATTGAAACTACATAGTGTCAACCATTGCAGGGGCTTTCTTAAAATTTACAATAAGCAGGGGCTGCAAAACAGCCCCCACTTAAAACCTATTGATAAATCAGTTCTATCACTTTAATTCACCTCAACACAAAACGGCTTGCATCTGCAGGCCACCCCTGTTGATAGTTTCTTATTCTGCCTTAACGCAGTTTGCGGAGCTTATGGAGCGCCGCAGCAATAGAACGGGACACGCTGGCTTTAGACAGTCCTTCAGCCTTGGCGATCTCTGTAATGGATTTTCCTTCGGCCAAATACATCCAGATCCGGCGGTACTGCCTGGCGGTCAGAAGGGCCTTCACCTTGGCCATGCGCTCCTGGCACAGAGCCTTCCGAGCGGCGTCGATTTCATCAGCCAGAAGCTCACGGAAATATGTATCCTCCGCAGACTCCACCGCACCTGCCGCGCTTATGTTTTCATCCAGAGGAACCCCATTGTCATAGTAGCCGCGCCCCCGGCGTTCGGTTTCATAATAGTCCTCATCGGACCATTGTTTCCATCGGAGAAATTCTCCCTCACTGGAAAAGTCTGCGCGGGTGAGCCGGATGCGTCCATTCACACTTATGTAGATGATGCTATCTTTCTCGCGCTTATTCTGCGCGTATTCACTTTTCTTATTGAACATACTTGTCCTCCATTTCAATTCAGGGGTTAACGGGTGAATTGAAATGGGGACGGTGGAGAACGACACCCCACGGAAAACCGCAGGATGAGACAAAAAACGCCTGACTGGTCATACGCCAGCCAGACGCTATCTGGTGTGTTTTGCTGCTTACCTACACGGTATAGTTCATCTTCTTGGGTATATGTCCCCGCTACCGGGGACAGGCTTTTTTTGGCAGGTAAATTCCTGCCGGATTATGTCGAAGCTGTTCTCGCTTCACGGCGGCTCCCTCCTAAAGCCGCCGTGATCTTTAGCTTGTGGTCGTCATTCCTTTGAGGGACAAAAGAGCGGCGGCCTTGATTTGTTCAAAGCCGCCGCGATATATAATGATGGCATGGTGATTGCCTGCTGAACGACGGCTTTTTTTCTTTTGCCGTCGTCCGGCAGATTATAATTATTTTCTCTTTTTCTTAATCACATGAACGATCACAGCAATTACAATGATTGCGGCAACCACTCCGATCAGGGGGAGCCATGTGTCAACAATACTCTGGAACACAGCATCCCATTTGATATTTTCAGGCAACATAGTTACACCTCCATTTCTTTTTGCTCTGTAACCATCCGTTTACAGGATAGATAAGTTGCGATAAAGTAGCTCCCGTACACAATAAGGAAAAGGATAACAGTAAGCCACACATTCGTTGCAATATGGATGTTCATAAATTCTTCAACGATTTCCATTCCCTTTCCAATCAGCAGAATAGAGTAAAGCCCGGCTACTACCAAAGGAACGGTGAAAAATACACCCGTTTGCACGAAAAGGGTATGGTTAATTTGCTGCCGTTTTGCTCCTAATTTTTGAAGCAGGCCATAGCGGAAAATATTATCTGTCGTTTCCGTTAGCTGTTTAAGCGCGAGCAAAGCCGCACAAATTAGCAGGAAGATCAGTCCGACATAACAGCAAATAAATGTTACCAGTGCATTGATACCATAAAACATATCATACAGCATATTCTTTTCAGAATAACGGTAGCCGTGGGTTTCATCCAAACCGATGGGGATCATTTTCTGTAACACTTCATCGGGATTGGTTTCTTCTTTATATTGCACCAGCAGGGCATTTACATCTTTCGGCAGGGCTGTCACAACGCTGTCCGGCACGATTAAAGTCCCACGGTCATTGTTGCCAACAGAAGTCATGACATAAGTTTCTTGAAGGACTTCATCAGAGGCAC
The DNA here is from genome assembly GCF_900142265.1 of Anaerotignum lactatifermentans DSM 14214. Taxonomy (GTDB): domain Bacteria; phylum Bacillota; class Clostridia; order Lachnospirales; family Anaerotignaceae; genus Anaerotignum; species Anaerotignum lactatifermentans. Next base: position 41,833 of record NZ_FRAH01000008.1, read on the forward strand.
GCTGCAAAGCAACTCCGCCAACTGACAATTCAGAATAAGTACGCAGGGCCTCTATCACATACTGATAAGTACCTTCATAGTTGCAGTTTAGCAGGTATTCCCCTTCATTTAGCGTAACTGGCCCTTTGCCCTGCATCGCTAAAGCCCGGTTAAAATCCGAGATAGAAATGACGGACACCCTGCTTTGGGGAACGGCTTCATCAATCGGCCACAAATTCAAATCCTGCCCGGCAAAGAGGTCTGCGTAAGTCATATCAGCATCATATACACTGATCTGCTCCATATTTTTTGCATAGTCCGACATCTGCACATCACAAGTAGCCAGATAATCGGTAATATCGCTGTCACCATCAATGGAAACATCAGAAATCACAGTCAGGTCATACGGTGTTGCGGCTTGGGATAACTTATTCATTGCCAATGCGGTACTCGCTCCAATGGAAACAGCACAGATTGTAATGGTCAACAGGCCGCAAACAACCGTCATTACAAAATAATTGGTACGGATTTTACTGCCAATCTGTCGTACCAGAAAAGTATTTAAGCCTTTCAGGTAAAATCCCTTATTGGAACGCATAAGCTGAATGAACACCGCTGCAAATGAGTAAAACAGCAAAATGGTTCCAACGACTAATGCAAGTCCGGCAATCTGGAAAGACATATTTTCTCTTGATGGCAATATACCGTTCTTGTAAAAAAGAACTCCGGCAATACCAATGCAGAGAATTGACAGCAGAAACATCAAAACAGGAAGTACACGATTTTCGCTTTTCAGTCGTTCATTCTTCCGACTGGCCGTCAACAGGTCGATCAGTTGAACGCTGGAAACAGACCAGACATTAAAAAGCATAACAAGGAAGAAAATCAACGCAAAGCAGATGATCGTCTGACGAAAAGCTCCCATCGAAAACGCAAGCTGGTATTTATCCAGTTCAATAGCAAATAATTTCAAGGCAATCAGTGAAACACCTTGTGAAAGTATAAATCCCAGAATCAAGCCAACCGCGAGAGCAATCACCCCAACACAGAATGTTTCGCCTGCAAAGATACGCGAAATCCGTCCCTTTTTCATGCCGAGCATCATATAGATACCCAACTCTTTCTTTCGTCTCTTTAAGAGAAACTGATTTGCATAGATAATCAAAAATGCTAGCACAATAGCAATTAACACAGAAAGAGCAGAAAGTAAAATGCCGAGCTGGTCGTACAACAAAGTCCGTGTCATTCCCATTTCCGAGAAAGCTGGTTGGTCGGAAATGGAGTTAAACGCATAGAACAGACTAACTGAGATCATCAGGGTAAGAAAGTAAATCAGATAGTCCCGAAGGTTCTTATGCACGTTTTTGAAAATCAGCTTAAAAGAGGTCATTTTGCTCACCTCCCAGCACAGACACCACTTCCAGTATCTGAGAAAAGAAATTCTTCCGGCTGTCAGAACCGCGGTTCAATTCATGGAAGATTTTCCCGTCCTTGATAAAAAGAATACGGCGGCAATAACTGGCAGAGAAAGCATCATGCGTAACCATAAGGATCGTTGCAGACAGACGTTCATTCAATTCTGTCAGCATCGTCAGAAGCATCCGTGAAGAATTGGAGTCTAATGCGCCGGTCGGTTCATCTGCCAGTACGATTGCTGGATTTGTAACCATTGCGCGGGCTGCCGCGACACGCTGTTGCTGACCTCCCGACATCTGGTAAGGATATTTTGACAGCACTTCGGAAATGTTCAGCGCCTCGGCAATCTGTTTTACGCGCTTCTGGATTTCCGCAGGTTTGACCCCTGCAATAGACAGCGCCAACGAAACATTTTCATAAGCTGTCAATGTGTCCAGCAGGTTAAAATCCTGAAATATAAATCCTAACTTTCGGCCACGGAAATCAGAGAGCCGTCCGCCATGCAGCGTCGTAATATCTTGTCCTTCTACAAAGATATGGCCGCTGGTTACAGTATCAATCGTAGAAATGCAGTTGAGCAGGGTGGTCTTGCCAGAGCCGGACGGCCCCATGATCCCTAAAAACTCTCCTTTATCAACCGTAAACGAGATATGATCCACAGCTTTTGTCAGGCTGCCTTTATTGCCGTAATATTTTTGGATGTCGTCTACCCGCAAGATTGCATCATTCATAGATTTCAGCTCCTTTCACAAAGAAATTCTCTCTTTGCATTTTTACAATATCACATCTATTTAGGATGTGCCATTAAGTTAGATTACATTTAGATTACCAGAATGTAAGGTTGGAAAAAGGCGGGTCATACGCCCGCCCCTTTCAGAAAACTTTCTGTTGGAAAATATAAAGTTACTGTTGTGCCATTCCCTTTCTCGCTGCTGATAGATATGTCCATATTCATCTTGCCGCACAACTTCTTGCAAAGATACAGACCTATCCCGGTAGATTTGGGAAAGCGGCGGCCATTCTCGCCGGTAAATCCTTTATCAAAGACACGGGACAGATCTGCTGTATCAATCCCAATCCCGTTGTCGTGGATTTTTAAGAGTACCCTGTTTTTCTCTGTATCAGATGTAAAGGTGAGGCAAAAATTATCCTGTCGGTATTTGATCGCATTAGATATGATCTGCCCGATCACAAAGGCACAACTCTTGCAATCCGCACAAACAGAAATGTCCAGTCCTTCCATTTGGATGCGCCCGCTGGCCTGAATGATTGGCTTGGAATAGGTTTTTAGGGATGCGCTGACAAGGGCTTTCAATGTAGTTTTCTCCACCTTGAAATCTTTTTCCACATCGCTGCTCCGGGCATAATATAGTACCAATTCCACAAAGGCATCAATTTTACGAAGCTCGTCATCTATCTTGAGTGTTGTGGGGTTCTTTTCATTTTCTACAATTAACCGGGCTGATGTAATAGGGGTTTTGATTTCATGCACCCATGTATCTAAAAAATCCCGGTAATCCCGGCTCTGTCCCTGCATTTCGGCAATTTTATCATTTTGATATTTCGTGTTCTGGCGCAGAATATCAGAAATAATTTGAGCGTCCAAAAAGGTGGGGCGCTCCGCAATTTCCATCAGGAGTGTTTTTTCGTCTAATTGTTCCAGCAGTCTAAGCAGCCTATTGTAATAGCTGCTTCTTCTATGAAAGTCCCAAATGAATGAAGCCGAAAAGAAAAGCAGAAAAATAATCTCTGCAAATGCAATAAACACCGAAGGGACTTCAATCAGCCACAGCAGCCCGAACAACAGACCTTCCGCAATAACAAAGCACACGATGGGAACAATACGGTCTGAAAGATAATCGGTCAATTTCATACGCTATACCCCATACCACGTTTCGTTTCAAGATAATCAGGTAGGCCAATCTCGGCCAGCTTCTTTCGTAACCGAACGACATTGACGTTGAGCGTGTTCTCGTCAATAAATTCCTCACTCTGCCAAAGCTCATCAATAATGGCATCTCTGGGAATGATATTTCCCTTGTTCAACATCAGCAGTCGCAGAATGCCAAGCTCATTTTTTGTCAGTTCTTTTTCGTTCCCATTATGGCTTATGGTTGCACGAAGCAAATTTAGCGTAAGACCCTTGTGGGTAAGCAAAGTGTTGGACTGCACTTCATACGTCCGGGCCAGTATTTTCTGAATACGAGCCAACAGCACTTGTCCGTTGTAGGGTTTGGAAACGAAGTCGTCAGCGCCAATGTTTAAGCCCATCAATTCATCGAAGTCCGTATTGCGGCTGGTTAGAATGATAATAGGCACATTGGATTTCTGGCGGATATAGCGGCAAACCTGAAATCCATCCTGGTAAGGAAGATTGATGTCCAACAAGATCAAATCAGCTTTTGAAGATAATGCTTTTTCTCCAATGTTCTGAAAATCATCAGAGATTTCACATTCATACCCATATTTTTGAAGCATCTGTATCAATTCTTCACGGATAGCTGCTTCATCTTCTACGATAAAAATTTTCATAAATATCACCTGCTTTTATTTAGTCCTTATGCCGGATCACGGGAACCTGTTTTACCTTTTTGCCCTCCGTCCGCCGTTCCAGAGCAAACACCATGTCGCTGGTGCGCTCAAAAAATCCAATGTCCTTTTTCCAGCTTATGCCGCATTTACAGTGCTGCAAGCCGATGAACTGCTGTTTCATTTTCCTGCCGCATACCGGGCAGACCTTGTTGCTGGCCCCCATGCCGCCACCGCCTTTCCATGTTCCGATTATACCATATCCAGGCGGTGTGTTCACCTATAAACGCGGTCCTGGATTGCATACCGTAGGCCCTGGACCTTTCCAAGCAGCCAGGCCGCTACAGTCGGCAGTCCCATCGGGCTGATAAGAAAGGCAATCACCAGCAGGATGATGCCGTTTTGCAGGGAGTAGGTCACAAGCACAGCCACCCCTAAAAGGGCCACCACCAAAGCGGCCAGCCCAAGGACCATGCCGGTGCAGTACAAAAGAATGGTACAAATCCAGACGAACAGGGTCAGGGCGACCACCAGGGGTGCGGCCAAAATCTTCAAAATCAATCTCATCACAGTCCCTCCTTCATACATTCCTCATACATCGCCTGCCGCTTCTTTTGGATTTCCCGCATTTCCTGCTCGGTGGGGTCCCGGTCCTCATCGGTGACAACATATTCCAGGTAATTCACATAGGCATCTAACAGGGCATCCCGCAGGTCCTCCGGGGTCTTGCAGAACTCGGCGCTGAACCATTCCTCCCGGCGGTTGTTCCAGGCCAGCAGCGTATAGCCCCGGCTGGTCTTTACCACCTCATAGTCAGGGTCGGCATCCAGATACGGGCCGAACACCTTCAGCACTTTTTCGTGTGTCAGCATATCGCAATCAGCTCCTTTACCTCGTGCGCTGTTTTCGTTTCTGATTTCAGCATAGCGGCCCCAGCTTCTTTTTGCAAGGATGCGGCCAAAAAAGAAAGCGGGGCGGCAAGCCAAAGTTCTGGCCGCCGCCCCGCACCCTTATTTCAGGGCCGCCAATGCCGAGAGGATATGCTCCGCCGCCTCCCACAGCTTTTCCTGTCCCTGCCGCAGATCTTCCAGGTCGGCATCATAGATGCGCCCCGTCTCATGGACGCGCCGGGTGAGCTGGTTTAGGTTGTTGCTGCTCCGGCGCAGCAGAGATACCATCTCCTGAAGCTCCGGCAATTCCAGACGGACCACATACCCATCCAGGGCCATCTTCCGCAGATAGGCCGCCATGTTCTGTGTGCCGAGCTGGGCCATCTTTGCCTCGATCAGATCCCTTTCCTCCGGCGTGACGCGGAATTTCAGTTGGATTTCCCGTTCCCGGTTCGCCATATCAACGCTCCGCCTCTTTCTTCCTGGCCGGGGCAGAGCGCCGGGGAGCCGCCGGAGCCTTTTGCAGCATCTCCCGGACAGAGGGCTTTTCCCGTTCCCCGGCAAGCTGCCGTACCTGCTTCAGAAACAGGTCGGTCAGGCCGGGGTTGCAGCGGTCCACCACCAGATACTCGCTGTGCCGGTCCTGGGGACTGCCTTCCGGCAGGGGCATCGTGCTGGCCCATGCCTTATTGTCGCGGGAGATGCGCCCATCCCATTCCTTATGCCGGACCGTGTTGGCCAGCACATACTGTACCCGGTCCGCCCCGAACTGTTCTAATACATCGTTCACAGCGGCTTCGGCATCCAGCCGGTTATTGCTGTAATGGCGGCCGATTGCCTGTTCGATGGCCTCCTTGCAGGCATGGCTTGCCTGAAACGAGGCGTTGTATTGTGCCATCTCCCCATGCTCGGACGCATACGCCGCCGAATGAGGATAGAGGGGCGTATTTTTCAGTGTTTCCTGGGCCTGATACAGCTCGTTTGCCCTGGTTTCGATGGTGTCCCGTATCACATCCATGTAGCTGGTTTCCAGCTTCTCAAAGTCCTTGTAAACATCGGCCAGCGGCGCGGGCGAAGCCAGAAGCGCCTTTGCCTGGGCCTCGGTCAGCTCCAATTCCTCCATGCACATCACGATGTCCTCCCGGACAGTGTACTCGTAGGCATGGTTCAGGACCTCCGCCGCAGGCTGGCCTTTCAGCCAGTCGCGGTACTTGTCCTGTTCAGCAGCCATCTTTTCATAAAGGGCTGTCAGCATTTCTTCCTGTGTCATGGTTATCGCACCTCCTCATGGGTTTTGGATTTTTTGTCTGCCGCTCTCGGCGGCATGGGACGGCGAAGCCCCTCCAGGACGGAGGGGCGTGTACTTTTGGCAACAATGGTTTCCTGCTGGCCGGGGGCCTTGCTGTCGATGTTGAGCAGCGTGTCCAGCTCCGTCAACCGGGCCGATTTCTCCCGCAGCTCATCCTCATAGGGGAAGGGCCTGCCGACTTCTTCCTTTGCGGCGGCCTGCTGCTGGTAGAGGTTATCAAGCTGGGCTTTCACGCTTTCCAACCGCTGGGGCATCTGCGCCAGGGCATTGTCAATGCGAGTCAGGTTGCCGCGCGGGTCTACGCCAAGAGTGGCCTGATGGGTCATCTGGCCTTTCAGTTGCAGGGTGTATTCCTGGCGGAAGGCATCAAAGGACACCGACATGGCGAAGCCCCGGTAACTTCCCACCTGGACCGGCTCGGCGTTTTTCACTTCTTTGCAGGCATCCAACAGGGCGGCACCGGCGTTCTCCTTGTCGGTGAGGGTATCGCCCCGCACCTCCATCCCAGCAAAGCTGTCCGCCGGGTGGGGATGGGCAGCCAGCATTTCCATATCTGCCTCAAGCCCCTTGATGAAGCCTTTGTGCTTTTCGATCTGCTCCGGGAAGTATTTCAGCAGGTTATCCTCCATCTGGTACTGCTTGCTCTGGTGGTCGGCCTTCATCAGCTTCAGACGGGACACATCCACATCCAGGTCCATACGCTCCTTGATGCGGGGGTCCCCGGCGCACAGGGCCTTGATCTCGGCAAAGGAGAGTGCCGTTTCATCCACATCATCACAGCTTCGCACCGGCGATTTCGAGGACATGATCTGGCTAATGAATTTCTGCTTGTTCTCCACCGTCTGCCAGAGGTATGCGTCAAAGGTCCCCTCAGTCACATAGCGGAATACATGGACCTTTTCATTCTGGTTGCCCTGGCGCTCAATGCGGCCCTTCCGCTGGGCCAGGTCGCCGGGCCGCCAGGGGCAGTCCAGGTCATGCAGCGCCACAAGGCGGTCCTGCACATTGGTCCCAGCCCCCATCTTTTGGGTACTGCCGAGCAAAACGCGCACCTGGCCGGTACGGACTTTAGAGAACAGCTCCTTTTTCCGCACTTCAGTATTGGCCTCATGAATAAACGCAATCTGTTCGGCGGGCATCCCCTGGGCGATGAGTTTCCGCCGGATGTCCTCATACACCGTAAAGGCCGGTTCAGGCTCCGGCAGCGGCACCGCATCTTCCAGGGCGTGCAGGGTCGGATTGTCCAGCGCCTTCGCCACTTTTCTTGCGGGGCTTGCCTGGGGCGTGGAAATATCGCAGAATACGAGCTGGGTCAGCTTATCCGCCTGCCCATCCCGCCAGATCTGCATGATATTGTCCACGCACTGATTGACTTTGGTTCCCGGCTCATCCGGCAGCAGCGGATTGATGATCCGCTGGTCCAGCCCCAGCTTGCGGCCATCGCTGGTAATCTTGAGCATATTGTCCTGCCTGGGGTCGATGCTCCCGCCGTGTACCTTGGCCGCCCGCTCGGAAAGGGCCTTTACCATCTCCTTCTGGTGTTCGGTGGGCTGGGCCACGATGTTGTGATATTCTACCTCCGGGGTGGGAAGATGGAGCTGGTCGGCGGTCTTGATGTCCGCGATCTCTTTGAACAGGTTCATCAGCTCCGGCAGGTTGAAGAACTTGGAAAAGCGGGTCCTGGCCCGATAGCCGGTCCCTTCCGGGGCAAGCTCCAAAGCGGTCACTGTCTCCCCGAAGCGGCTGGCCCAGCAGTCAAAGTGCGCCATGCCCAGCTCCTGAAGCCGGTCATATTGGAGATACCGCTGCATGGTGTAAAGCTCTGTCATAGAGTTGCTGACAGGGGTGCCGGTGGCAAAGACCACACCGCGCCCGCCTGTGATTTCATCCATGTACCGGCACTTGGCAAACATATCGCTGGATTTCTGCGCGTCCGTAGTGGAAAGGCCCGCCACATTCCGCATTTTTGTATAGAGGAACAATGGTGATAGGTAATCCTTTGAAGCAATCTCCGGATTTTCCCCCACCTCACGCCGGGCGTGCACCTTTCAGCGCACCCGGCCTACCATCAAACTGATTTACTTTCTTCCTTCAGATTTCAATACCACTGCATCCTCACGGGTACAGCGTACTCACAAATTTCACGATTTGAGTTTTTCTCGGTATTTCATAATTTTGCGCACCGCCTTTGCGTCTAGCTCAGGCGGTATTGGGCTGTTATGAACCATGCGGTGGCACGATTCGCAAAGCCATGCCAGATTGGTAACTTTATTGATTCTTTCGATTGGAAGCTGGTTGTCGATGTGGTGACAGTGTTTTGGAACTGTTATGGAAAATGGTTTTCCACAGCATTTGCACTTTCCCTTATCCCGGTTATAGGCATATTCCCGATTCATGAAGTATTCAAAGTTTGCTTTCCAGCCCTTTCCGTCTGCATAGCAGGCAAGGGCAATGTCCTCCGGGGTGTTAATGGACGACCGGTCACAGGGCAGCGGTTTGTGCTTGTTTCGGTAATTGACGTACCGCCTGCGACCTTCTGCCGTATAAGGCGTCATCTTCTGGTCAAACGGTTTGCTCTCATACCGGCTGTGCGTAATAAACGCATAGGTGATTCCAAACCATTTTCCCTCAATGGGAATTGCGAAGGTTTTGCTTTCATATCCTTCGTGCCTGTGTGGAAGATTGCAGAGTGTTTTCAGCGGAACCTGCATCTGGTTATACTGTTTCGGGAACAGCTTTTTCCAAACGGCCAGCGCCGCATTGTTTACCCTGCGGTCGATTGCATGATAGGCGTGTGAACAGATGGATGGCTGGTAATATTGCGCCAGCCCCAGAATGATGGAATTCACATACTGTATCTGGGCGGCCTGTGTGTTTGGTTTGGAATACAGTTCAATACGGTGTACCTGTTCCAGCAGACTGCCAATCTTTTTGGACAGCCGTTCCATATCCGGCAATGGTTTTCCCACCAGATGTTCCGTCCACGTTGCAGGGTTCGGTGTTTTGCGCTTTCGCTCCGCCTTGACGATGTAACCGAGGAAATGTATCCCCCCTTTCCGCAAATCGGTTACATAGGTCTTTTCCTGCGACAGTTCCAGTTTCAGTTTTTGCCTAAAGTATTTTGTCAGCTCACGCTTCATACGGAACGCTTCCTTTTCCGTAGAAGTCAGCACCACCCAGTCATCTGCATAACGGAAGTTATACTTTGGCGTGGTTCCTGCCCATTTCAGCCTGCGTGTATCGTTGCATTTGTGCTTGCATTTGCGATGCGGCTCCATATAGGTCCGCCCCACATACCAGTCAAAATCGTTCAGATAGATGTTCGACAGCAGAGGGGAAAGGATTCCTCCCTGCGGTGTGCCTGTTGCCGTTTGATGGTACAAATCCCGTTCAATATACCCGGCTTTCAGCATTTGGCTGATGATTTTCAGCACCCGTTTATCATGGATGCCCATTCGCCATACTTTTTGAAGCAGTATCCGATGGCTGATGTTGTCAAAACACCCTTGAATGTCACCTTCCACTGCCCACACAGCCTGGTCGGGGGATTTACACCCGGCGTTGATTACATTGACAATATCCCGGATTGCGTGCTTTTGCGCCCGGTAAGGGCGGAAGCCATAGCTATGCGGATAAAATCTCGCCTCGCATATCGGCTCTATGATTAGCCGCACACATTCCTGCATGATTCTGTCCAGTACCGTAGGGATTCCCAGCGGCCGCATTTTGCCGTTGCTTTTTGGAATATATTCACGGCGGGCTGGTTTGGGCTGATATTTGCGAAAACACGATTGAATCAATAAAATCAGTTCATCTTTTGGCATTTGCAGATAGTTGTCCATCTTCATCTTGTCCACTCCGGCAGTTTTACTGCCCTTGTTGGACTTGATGTTATGGATGGCGGTAACAATGGTGACTTCGTGCGCCATTGCTTCCACCAGTCCGGTGAACGAAACGCCTTGCCTGGATTTCTCATAGAGCATATCCTGAATGGCTTTTAGTTCCGTTTCCGTTGAAAATCTGACGTTCAAATGCACAAGGCTTTCACCTCGCAGTTCGTCACCCATCTTTCAGGGAGTTATTAGATTTTCGCTTTGTGAAATTTGTAAATCAGTTTGACTCGTACCCTTCGCCGTGGAGCATTTCAGCCCCGTGTAGCTGGCTTTCCCAGCCTCAGACTACTATGGTACGGCTGACCCCCTGCAATGTTCATCGTGCTGCAACACTCCGATTGCAGATTCTCAAACGTTCCCAAATCTCTATCCTTGTGGTCGCTCTTTACATTGACCGCTGAAGCCCTTAGGCCGCTACCTTACACCGGGAAAATCCAACCGTGCTTTGAATCACAGTTTTTGCACGGTTCCAGACGGATATTTCATTCCGTCGGGCATATGCAGAAAAACCAGCCACATATACCTTTTCCAATTTTCACCCTTTCGGATGCCTGTCACTCTTACGATGCTGCATAGCTTACACTTACGGATAGCCATAGGCTTGCGGAGGCCCGCTCCATTATTATCCATGCCTCTCTTGCAAGAGGTTTAGGTTTTCAGGCTACGGCTTCACCACGCTCTTGTACCTCGCCCGATTTGCAGATGGGCGACGCACAGTGGAGTATTAGCCCGCGTACTGCCTGCGGCTTGACAGACCGCTCTCGGATTGCTCCTTTCCGGCATTGATTCTGTACGGCAGGGGAATTTCACCCCTGATTTCGAGATTTGAGTTCTCTGTGGTATTGTCTTGATTTACAAGTGCTACCACATGGCGCTGTTCGTCCTTGCTGTCAACAAGGGCTTATGCGCAACGTTTCGCACGGTTTTTATAGTTGTGCGCCTCGTCCACAAAGAGCCGGTCCACGCCGAGCTGTTCAAAAGTTACCACATCATCCTTGCGGCCTTCCGCTTGCAGCTTTTCCAGCCGGGCCTCCAGAGATTTCTTGGTCCGTTCCAACTGCTTGACTGTGAAGCGTTCCCCGCCGCTGGCCTCCACCTCGGAGATACCCTCGGTGATTTCCCATATCTGCTCCCGTAAAAGCCGCTCCTGGCGTTCTTTGCTGATGGGGATTTTCTCAAACTGCGAGTGTCCGATAATGATAGCATCATAGTCGCCGGTAGCGATCCTGGCGCAAAACTTCTTGCGGTTGTGTTTCTCGAAGTCCTTTTTGGTTGTCACCAGGATATTGGCCGAAGGGTACAGCCGCAAAAACTCCGAAGCCCACTGCTCGGTCAGGTGGTTCGGGACCACAAAAAGGGATTTCTGGCATAGCCCCAGGCGCTTGGCCTCCATTGCAGCGGCCACCATCTCAAAGGTCTTGCCAGCGCCCACCTCATGGGCCAGCAATGTATTTCCGCCGTACAGCACATGGGCAATGGCGTTTTTCTGATGCTCCCGCAGGGTGATGGACGGGTTCATGCCGCCAAAGACGATATGGCTGCCGTCATACTCGCGTGGTCTGGTACTGTTCATTTCCTCATTGTACTGGCGCACCAATGCCTGCCGCCGCTCCGGGTCTTTCCAAATCCAGTCCTTAAACGCCTCCCGGATGGCCTGCTGCTTCTGCGCGGCCAGGGTGGTTTCTTTGGCGTTTAACACCCGGCGCTCTTTTCCATCCGCATCCTCCACTGTGTCATAGATACGGACATCCCGCAGGTTCAGGCTGTCCTCCAGGATTTTATAGGCGTTGGCCCGGTTGGTCCCGAAAGTAGTGTAGGCGGCCACATTGTTATAGCCCACAGAGTTTTTCCCCGTCACCTGCCATTCAGCGGTGTAAGGGACATACTTCACCTCGATCACATCCCGCAGATAGGGCGGGGTTTTGAAAGTTTCGTACATAAACTGCTGGATGTATTCCTTGTCAATCCAGGTCGCACCCAGCCGCACCTCAATCTCAGAGGCATCCAGGTCTTTAGGCTGGGCAGCGGTGAGCGCCTCCACATTGACGGTAAACGCCGGATCGCGCTCCGCCGCCCGCTGTGCCTGGCGCAGCTTCTGCCGGACATTGCCGGACAGGTATTCATCGGCGGTCACATAATGGGGCGAGCCGTCCGGTTCCGTAATCCCCGGCACCTGGAAGATCACGCCCCGCAGTTCCTCGGCCAGCTCGTCCCCGGTCCTGCCGGTGAGCGAAGCCATATAGCCCATATCCACACAGGCTTTCTCCGAAATGGAGACTGCCAGGGCTTCGGCGGCGGTGTCCACGGAGGCCACCGCCTCATGGGGCTTAATGGTCCGCTTGGTGAACATATCCGCCTTGCGTTCCAGCCTGCCATCCTCGTCCAGCACTTCCAGCGCACAGAGCAGGTAATAGCTGCTGTCATCGGCAAAGGCCAGCCGGTTCGCCCGGTCATTGATAAGGCCGTACTTGGCAGAAAAGGCATCATAGAGCCGGTTCAGCTCCGCCATCTGTTCCCGGATGGCGGCATCCGGCATGGAGGCGTTCATTTCCAGGTCGATGAGCCGCTGCACACAGTCCCGCAGCTCCACCAGCCCTTTGACGCGGGCCTCGGCGGTAGCGTTTAAGTCCGGGCGCACCATGCGGCTGTTTTCTCGATAGTACACCGCGCCATCGACCACTGTGTAAGAATAGTTTTTCACATCCGGGTCTGCCGGGAGGGAGGTGTCGATGTCCTCGCCTTCGCCCAGCTCCGGCAGCTCGGCCTCGGTATAGCGGCCCTGGATATGCTGCATCGCTTCATGGAGCTGCTGTTCCAGGTCTGCGCCTTCTCTCGGATTGCAGACAAGCTGGGGGCCAAACGGCCCGGTCACAATATCCAGGTCGCCCAGCACCATTTCCGGGTGGGTACGGAAGTAGCGGTTCATGGTCACATGGTCGTGTCGTTCCCGCCCATCTTTATCCGTATAAGTGTTTGTGTGTAACAGGTCTGTCTCCACCCATTCCGGCAGCGGCTCACCCTGCATCCGGGGGACATCCCGCTTTTGCAGGAAAACAATGTCCATCGCTATGTCTGTCCCGGCATTGGCCCGGAAGGTAGTGTTCGGCAGGCGGACCGCGCCCAGCAGGTCGCAGCGCCGGGCCATATACTCTCTGGCGTGCGCGTCCTTTTTGTCCATCGTGCCGCCGCTGATGCCGTTGGAGGTGATGAAAGCGATGATGCCGCCTGCCCGAACCTTGTCGATGGTCTTGGCAAAGAAGTAATCGTGGATCAGCAGATTGTGCCGGTCATAAGGCCGGTCACTCACCCGGTAGTTGCCAAACGGCACATTTCCGATGGCAAGGTCAAAGATGCCATCCGGGTACTGCGTTTTCTCAAAGCCGTTGACCTCGATGCGGGCATTGGGGTAGAGCTGGCGGGCGATGCGCCCGGTGATGCTGTCCAGCTCCACGCCGTACAGCTTGCTTTCGCTCATGCTCTCCGGGAGCATCCCGAAGAAGTTGCCCACGCCGCAGGACGGTTCCAGAATGTTGCCACTGTGAAAGCCCATCTGCTCCACGGCCTCATAAATGGCGCGGATCACCATAGGGCTGGTGTAGTGGGCGTTCAGGGTGGAGGCCCGCGCCGCCTCATATTCCTCCGGGGTCAAAAGCTCCTTCAGCTCGGCATACTCTTTGGCCCAGGCGGTTTTGGACGGGTCGAAAGCCTCCGGCACGCCGCCCCAGCCCACATAGCGGGACAGCACTTCCTGCTGTTCCGGGCTGGCCTGCTGGCCCGCCGCCTCAAGTTCTTTCAACAGCCGGATGGCGGTGATATTGGTCTGGTATTTGAGCCTCGGTCCGCCTTCCCCCAGGTGATCGTCCGTGATGCGGAAGTTCTGCCCGGTTCGGCGGGGCTGGTCCGTGTTTTCCTGATGGTCAGCCTGCTCCGCAGATGGGGCTGGTTCCGGCTCATCCACGCGCAGCCGCTCCACCACCACATCATAGGGAAGTCCATTTTTGTCCCCCGGATAGACCGTTACCGGTTCAGAAGTAATTTCCGGCGCAGGGGTTTCTTTTTCCTCCGGCGTGAACAGTCCGGCGTTTCGCTCATCCTGACGCAGCCAGGTTTCAAACTGCTCCCGGCTGATGACATCATAGCTCCAGGCATAAGGCCCGGTGTAAATGCGGACAGAGTTATCCTCAATGGCATCAATCGTGCCGGTGATGGGGTGGTCGGGAGCGGGGAGCGTCACATGGTCGCCCACCTGATAGAACGGAGTTCCTTCCATGAGAGGGGTGTGCCGGTCTGCAAAGCCTTCCGGGTCCTGAAAGAAGCCGTCCTGCTCCTTTACATACAGCCCCCGCAGAAGCGGTGCAAGTTCCTCCCAGCGGTATGCCAGGGTCGCAAGTTTTCGTTCCTCATGGTCCAGAATTTCCACCTCAACGCTGGTGGTGAAGGTGCGGTAGTCCGCTATATCCCCGGTCACAAGGTCCATCGTCTCCACACGCCCTGAATACAGCTCGGAAAGGCGTTTGGCGATTTTGGTGTTGCCCTCGCCATCCCGCAGCCAGCGGGAAATATACTCCTTGTCCTGCCAGGTAAACAGGCCGGAAGTCAGCACTTCCCGCAGGTCCTGGTCCGCTTTCTCCGGGGCGGCAGAAAGGAATTCAGTAATGGGACCGTTTCTCAGGTCGTTTTTCAGAAGCTGCTCAAACCGCTCCCGGCTCTCGGCCCGGAAGATGGGGTAAGCCATGCCGGAAGGAAGAAGCTGTACCATATCCTCCCGCAGCTCCGTGATCTGGTATTCCTGATTTTCCAGATAGACCGTATCGCCTTCATGGTAGACCGGCGCGGCAGGGTCATAGACCTTTTCCTCCGGGATGGCCTGCTGGATGGCCTCGTATTCCTCATCGGAAACGGTAATGTCGATCTCATGGGTCGGCTCCCCGTTCCCGATGGTAATGGTGTCTCCCTCGCGGGTGACAGGCTGGCCGGATAAGTCCGGCGCAGGCGGCTCCGGCCTTGCCTCGTCCTGTTTCTCGACTGCGATGGCATCCACATCCCGCATCACCTGGCGGATGAAAGGGTCATTGTCCAGCCTTTCCGGGTCTGCCACCTGACCGTCCACAATCCCACGCTCGGCCAGGGCCTCCCGGATGGCGGTAGGGTCGATGTTGTCAAAGCGGTCCTGTTCTTCTTGAGTATAGAAGCGGTCCTCCTTGATGAGCTGGGCGATCCGGCGCTGTACTTTGGGCCACGGCACATCGCCCGCCGCGCCATCCGCTGTGACAGGAAAGGCTGGCAGCGCATCGCCGTATTCCTGCCGCAGCCAGGCAGCGGTGTCCTTTTCACGGGCATGGTCCTTCATGTAGCGGACAACCGCGTGCTTGCTCTCGATATTGCCGTTCCATTCCTGGATGGCGGCATCAATGTCGGCCTGGGTAAGCGCCCGGCGAGGGGCCGCCGGTGCTGGCGGGGTCGGTTCCGGCTCCGGGACAGCAGAAGGGCCAGACGCGAAAACGCCTGGCCCTTCATCAATCCGCCGTATTTGTTCCTGTTCCGAGGGGAACAGGGTTAGCTGTATATAAGTTCCGTCAGAAGGATTTCCTCCGCCTGAGCTTTGCAGTTGTTCATCAGCCCCACCCAGGTCATCGGATCGCGGGCTTTCAGTTCCTCCGTCACGCCCGCTGCCTGCATCAGCTCCGGCATCATCTGCTCCAGACGCCGGTTCATGGTCTGCTCGATCTCGTTCAGGTGCGGGTACAGTTTCCCGCTCACCATCATGGCGTTGAACAGGACTGGCCGATGCTCCTTCAGATAATCCCGGCGCATCCTCCCGTACCGGCCCAGGGGCTTCGTTTCCTCCAGCTTCAGGTCGGGGATCAGATAATCTCCGTTCTTGGTGTAAGTCAGGTTGTTCTCCATGTGTGACGCTCCTTTCTGCGAATTTGGCTCGTTCATAGTTTTGGATGGTAATGCCGATCTGCCGCAGCACCTGCTGGTTGCTCTGGCTGACCGCCGTTCCCAGGGCGGCCACCGCCTCCGGGGTGTTGAAATCGAAGATACTTAAAAAGTCCTCATGGTCGAAGTAGCCTTCCGGCTCCAATCCACACCGGGACAGCAAAGAGTAGGTAATGCTGACCGTTGCGGCATTTCTGAACTGCACTCCGATGTTAAATTCATCATAGCCTTCCAGAAAGCTCCCGTCAACGATGTCGAGGATGTCCCGCTTGTGTTCCACCCAATACTCGCTGACAAGCTGGGCCGCGATGCTTTCAAGCTGTTCCGCCAGGTTGTTTTCCGGCGGCGCGCCAAACCGCTCGGTGAGCGCCTGGACCACCGCAGCTTCATGCTCCGGGCGAAGCTCCCACAGGAAGGGGTGACGGGAATTTTTCCGCAGGCCGGTGTCGGAAATGTCGAACACATACCGAAGCCGGGGCTTTTCGCGGGAATTATCTACCAGAGCGATGCCCTTGGAGCCGCGCCGCACATACCGGCGCATGGTGTCGTTCCAGAGGTCGTATTCCGCACAGGCCGTTGCGTCCGGGCGCTGGGCGAAGATCATAAGCTGCTCGTGGAAGGGGTACTTATACAGCCGGGAGGCGGTGGTGAGAAATGCCGTCCACCTCTGCCAGCTATCCGTCAGGTGGGTGGCGGTGTAGCTGGCCATCGCAGAATAAAATTCCAGGTTACTCATCATAGGCATTGTCCTCGCTGTCAAAATCCGGGTACAGTTCCAGCTCGGCAAATGCTTCATCGGTCATGGCGGACAGCTTTGCAAGGGCAGAGTCGGTAAGCTCCAAAAGCTCCGTTTCATCTGCGCCCAGGTAGCCGCGCATCTCGGTGAGGGCCTCGATCAGCTCCTGGCGGGTCCCGTCCCCGGAATTGTAAATGCACATCAGGTTGATTTCTTCAAAGGTAAAGTTGTTCATATCAAAGCTCCCTTTCCGCGCTCTTTTTGGGCGCTGTCTTTTTCCGCTCCTGTTTCGGACTCTGCCGGAGCTGTTCCATCACAGATTTTTTCTTGTCCCGTTCCTCCCGGTGGACGGCATCTGCCAGGTCCATCAGGGAAATGGGCTGTCCGCTTCTTGCCTGCGCCTCCAGCTCCGCCACCGTTGCTTTGGGGCCGTTGTTGATGATGCCGTCAATCATGCCGTAATCATCCTCCACGGTCATTTCCGCATTTTTCAGCGGATTGGACGGAAGAAAGCCGGGGATTTCCTGAAAGCCAACGCTGTCGCAGTAATGGCAGGATACCACGCCATCCCTTTTTATCGCAACAATGTCGCTGACGCTCATGGATGGGCTGTGGAAGTCTGCCGGGCGGCGAAAATTGAACTGTTCAAACAGCTTATGAAGCCGCCCGTCCATGCTGCCGGTTTCCGGGAGCGGAGCGGTATAGACCAGATCATAGTTGCCCCGCTCCACAGAAAGGTCATGGGCGTTCAGCCAGTCCATATTCATAAAGCGAAGTCTCTGCGGGTCATTCTCGGCCACCTGGTAAATGGCGAAGCAGTCCCCCTCATGGGAAAGAAATGCCCGTTCCCGTTCTTCCTGATGGTTCAGGCGGTCCTGTACCCGCGCATCGAACTCCGGGCTTTCCTCCCATTCCTCGCGGGAAACGGCATACATGGTCCCGGCAGCCTGGGTGTCAAATTCCTCCCGGTCAAACAGCATCTCCGCGCTGCCGCCATCCACCACCGCATACACCGTCAGATCCCGCTCGTAAAGCTCCATTGCCCGCTCTTTAGAGAGGGGGAGCATATCCCCGTCCCGGTAGCCGCACTTTTCCAGGTCGTCCAGTGTGAGCATCGGGTCCGGCATGGGGTACTCATCCAGCGCCTGCTCCGGGGCATCCGGCAGCATGGTACTTTCCGGGGCGGCGGCCTGGGCCGCTGCCTCCTGCATCTGCTGGTAGGCCGCCTCCTGCAAGGTTTCGATCATGGCAAGGGGCGCATACTTGATGGACTGGCCTCCCAGGTCGTGCATCTCGCAGATTTTCAGGGCGGCGGTGGACAGGGGCAGCTCCGGCGCGTCCAACTGGCCGCCATCCATCTGGCGGAGGGTGTCTTTGTCATAGAGGGTGTAGTCATAGCCGCCCTCGGTGGTTTGCAGATGCAGATATACCGCCTCATCCAGAAGCAGCAGTTTTTCCTGCACAGGCGCAAGCTGGTCCAGCCGCTGCATCAGCTCCGCAGCCTTTGCGGTATCTTCCCCAGGCTCGTTTTCATCCAGCACACTTTGGAGCCAGTCCTGAACCCCACGCGCCCCGCCATGCCGGAGAGAAGCCGCCAGGTCTTTCACCTCAGCCTCCCGGTCCTCCACCTGGTCCCGGTATTCATAAGGGTCAAAATCAAAGGCGAACTGGTCGATGTCGGAGGCAAGCTGGTCGATGGGGTCCAGCTCCGGCGCGGCGGGTTCCTCCGCTGACGGTTCTTCCGCAGCCGGGACCGTCTGCTCCGGCTCATTTTTCTGCTCGGACAGGTCAATGCCCTGTTCCTTGCAGACCTCGGCAAAATGCTTTTCGATACCGGCGATCATGCTGCCAGCGGTTTTATTGATGGTATTCAGGCAGGCCCGAAGCTCCGACAGCTCCCGGTCCTTGCAGTAGGAGGCCACATAGCCGAAGCTGTTCTCCCCGGTTTCGATGCCGAAATACTGGCAGACCATGTAGGAAGTGCTTTCCGCCTCGATTTCCTCGATCTGGTGCGGTTTTGGCTTGGGCGGCTCCTTGGACGGGTCCCCGGCAGCGGCCTCCATCCGCTGCTTTTCATAGTTGTGCAGGGTGGCATGGGTCATCTCATGGATGCAGGCGCATACGGTCTGGACCTCGCTCATCCCTTGCCGAATGGCGATGCGCTGGGCGGTAGGGCTGAAAAAGCCGTCCATGTTGTCCTGCATCGGCTCGATGGTCAGGGGAACCGGCGAAGTGCGCCGCAGGGCCTCCATGAAAGCCTCGTAGTGCTGGACATTCCCGAACAGGTCGGCGGCAAGCTGGGGCAGCGGCTTTCCCTCGGTCTGTGCGTAGTCAAACACTTTGATAGGCCGGAAAGTGGGGATTTCAATTTCCTTTTCCTCCATCACCACCTTGCCGTTGGCGTCCAGCATCGGGGCCTTGGTGTCCGGGTCGAGCTTCTGTTCCTCGATTTTTTTCTTGTAGGGTGTGGGGGCGATAATCGTAATGCCATGTTCGCCCCGCTTCACCTGACGCTCAAATTGCTGCCACTTGTTGTAACCGGCCACTTTGGTCGCGTTAGGGCGCTGTAAGCGGATCAGCATCTGGTTATTAACGGAATAGGTGGGAAAGCGGGACATGACTTTCAGATACTCGGCATACTTGCCGCTGTCAAACACTTCCCGGATGCCTGCCTCGATCTTTTCACCCAGTTCTTTCAGGCGTTCCTTGTTGGTGGGCTTATCAGCCATGAGGGTTCAGCTCCTTTCTTGAAAATGGTATGAAAAAAGCAGGAAACCATTTGATTTCCTGCTCGGTGGTGCCGCCGGTAAGCGGCTGGTATTCAGTTTTGAAAATTCGGGCCATGATGACCCGACAACTTATTATTTGTTGAATGAAGTAGTGAGAATTCGATTTTCTGGTGCGTCCATTTCTTGATAACAAAAGAGTTACATCAGAGTTTTTATTAAGCGTATTCCAAATGTTAAATACGGCTCGCCCAAATATTCGTTTTTATCGATCACATAACCATTCTTTTGATAAAATGAGATGGCGGTCGTATTTTCCTGAAATGCCCATATAACAATTTCTTGATAACCTTGTCTTTTAGCTTCTTGTTCAGCAAATAAAATACATTTGCTACCGATATTATGTCCTTGTGCTTCTGGCCTTACATAAATACGCCAAATCTCAAAAGCTCCTTTTTTATCTATATCTGCTGTATCACCTATTGATAATAGAGCTAATATCTGGCCTTGTTCTTCCCAAACATATTCCGACAACCGTTTTGATTGAAAATCATGCCTTAGTTCTTCTGCGCGTTCATTACAGCCAATTTCATTTAGCAAAAGTGGATTTACATAATTTGAATATGTCCTTTTCCAATTCGTATTTACTATATCAATCGCTATATTGTAATCTTTTTCTGACAAAGGACGTATCATAAATTTGTTCCTCCAACTTGACTTCTAATTTATTGCCAGATTGATTATACCTCATTCATCAAGATAAGCATAGCAGAATTTTGTAAATACTTGATGAATAACGACAGGGATTTGCCGAAAGTGTGGCTACACTTCCTATGCTTGCTTATCAGGGCGGAAATGTAACGGTTTCAAACACGGTTTTGAGGGGTTAAGGGGAAAACATACGGCAGCGCACAAACGGGGCCGGAAATGCCTTGAAATACCTGGGCTTTCCGGCCCCGAAAGCGTTACATCTGCCCCCGGTGGCGGCGCACCCGTTCACGGGTTTTCTTCCGCTGTTCAAAAGCGGCGCAGCGGGGACAGTACAAGGCCCGGTTGCTTCTGGCCAGGAAGGGCTTGCCGCAGGATCGGCAGCGTTTCAGCCCATCGGCTCCCTGGCCGATGGACGCGCACAGCTCCGCATCCGCAGGCAGGACCGCCTCCTTAAAATACCGGCAGAGAAGGGAGTAGGAAATGCTCTGCACACAGACGCATCCCTCGCCTTCATCCAGGGCCAGGCAGTTTCCCTCGTCATAGTTGGCGCACAGGCGGCGGATCAGCTTTCGGGCGCGCCGAAGCTGGCCCTCCGTCATGCGGGGCTTATCCATTCCCGAACACCAGCTTGAAGTTGGTCTTTTCGCCGGTGTCCTCCATCACCACCGTTGCGTCATAGGTCTTGCCGGTTTTCTCCGAATAGCAGCCGGTGAGCTTCACCCGGCCATCTTTCAGGAGAGAGGCGGCCACCGACTTGGTGAGGTTCTTTTTCTTGGCGGTGAAAAACTTGCTGTTTTTCCAAAGGACAAACCGGCAGCCAGCGTTTTCGCAGAAAAATCCCTGCTTGCGCTCGGTGACAGCCCCGCCGCAGCGGGGGCATTTGCCCACCGTCTCCCGGTCAGAGGGGAAAAGCACCTGGGAACCGTCAATCACCTTGTAGGTCCCCACCAGGTCCCGGAGCATATTGCAGATACCGTCCATGAAGGCGCTGGGCTTCACTTCACCGCGCTCCACCTCTTTGAGCTGGTGTTCCCATTCCGCAGTCAGAAGCGGCGATTGAAGCTGCTCCGGCAGGACGGTAATCAGGGAAACGCCGATCTGCGTGGGAATAAGGTTGGTGGCCTTTTTCTGCTTCTTGCGTTCCACAAAGCCGGTAGACACCAGCTTTTCTAATATCCCGGCGCGGGTGGCCGGTGTGCCGATGCCCTTGCGCTCCGCATCCTCCGGCATATCCTTTGCGCCAGCCGTTTCCATCGCGGAGAGCAGCGTATCCTCGGTGTAGTGCTTGGGGGCGGTGGTCTTGCCCTCCTTGATGGTGACAGCGGTGACAGGGAGCGTCATTCCTTCTGTCAGTCCGTCCGGTAGGACGCTTTCTTTTGCCGGGTCTGCCTTTTCCCGCTGATAGGCTTTCCAGCCCGGAGCGGTGATGGCCTTTCCTTTGGCAGAAAACTGGTTCCCGCCGCAGTCCAGAGTGACAGCCGTTTCCTGGTAGCGGTAAGGGGAGCCGGTGGCGCAAAGAAGCTCCCGCGCCACCAGACGCAGGATTTCCCGTTCCCCGGCAGGCAGGGCCTCCACATCCGCCCGGCCAGCTCCCTCGGTGGGGACGATGGCATGGTGGTCGGTGACTTTGGCGCTGTTGCATACCTGGGCGGCCAGAACGGTGTCCGGCACAGCCACCCCGCAGATCTTCGCCGCCGCAGCCGCCAGAGCCGGAACCGTCCCTTCCATATCGGCGGTCAGATACCGGCTGTCGGTGCGGGGATAGGTGCAGAGCTTCTTTTCATACAATGCCTGGAGATAGTCCAGGGTCTGCTGGGCTGTGTAGCCAAGCTGCCGGTTGGCGTCCCGCTGGAGGGTTGTCAGGTCGTAGAGGGCAGGCGGCTTTTCCGATTTTTCTTTCTGCTCCACAGTCTGGACCAGGGCGGGCTGGCCTTTGCAGGCATCCGCCACCGCCTGGGCCGCCGCTTTCTCGGCGCATTTCTCACCGGCGGCAGAAAATCCTCCGCAGTCCAGGACCGGCGTATAAAACGGAACCGGCTTGAAGGCGCTGATCTCGGCCTCCCGCTGGACGATCAGGGCCAGCGTTGGGGACATCACCCGCCCGATGTTCAAAGTGCGGTGATACAGCACGCTGAAAAGCCGGGTGGCATTGATACCCACCAGCCAGTCGGCTTTGGACCGGCACAGGGCGGACGCATACAGCCCGTCATAGTCGCCGCCCGGTTTGAGGGACGAAAAGCCCTCCCGGATGGCGGCATCCTCCATGCTGGAAATCCACAGCCGGAGCATGGGCTTCTTGCAGCCGGTCAGGTTGTAGACGGTGCGGAAGATGGACTCTCCCTCACGCCCGGCATCGCAGGCGTTCACCACCTCGGTCACATCGGACCGCTCCATCAGCTTTTTGAGCAGGTCAAACTGCTTTTTCTTGTCGGCGGCCACCGAATACTGCCATTTCTCCGGCAGGATCGGCAGGTCCTCATAGCGCCACTTGGCATAGTCCGGGTTGTAAGCAGAGGCATCCGAAAGCTCCGCCAGGTGGCCGAAACACCAGCTCACCAGATACCCGCCGCCTTCCAGGTAGCCATCCTTTCGGTTCCCCGCCCCCAGCACAGAGGCGATGCTCTGTGCCACGGAGGGCTTCTCTGCGATCACAAGTCGGCTCATGGGTTCACGCTCCTTTCTTTGGGTTTCATCGCCGCCGGTTCCATCACACCCCGGTAACAGGGCAGGATGCAGCCCTCCCCGTAGCGTTTGCAGCCGTGGCAGGGATGGCCTTTGGCCGGGCGGGACAGGTCAGGCCCCCGCTCCTGGCGGGGGACCTGCATCATCATGCGCTCCAGAGGGTTGTCGGTGAAATATCTCATAGCTTCTCATCCTCCGGCTCCGCATCCATAGTAAACTCATCGTCCATTTCTTCCTCTGCGTCCTCGTCCAGATCTTCCTCCCCGGCAGGTTCCTCGTCCTCGCCGTAGTCGTAATCGTCCAGGTCGGTGTCGCCCTTGGTCTTGGGCTTATTCTTGATGAATTTGATGTAGTAGAACGCGCCGCCGCCCACCAGGGCCGCGATCAGCAGGATAATCAGCAGGCCGCCCATGCCGCTGCTTTCTTCCTCCGGCTCTGGCTCGGTTTCCTCGGCGGCAGGCGTTTCTTCCGGCTCCGGCTCTGGTTCCGGGCCAGCGCAGGCGGTCATATCCGAAGCACAGATTTCACAGTTCATGTTGACCGCTCCGGCCTGGCAGCGGGTAGTGCAGGAACAGGTGGCCGGTTCGCCATCATCGGCCAGGGCCATCAGGTCCGCCTCGTCCACCTGGTTCAAGAAGTGGACCGTTTCCTCGCCTTTATCGTCACGGTCAATAATCAGGTAAAAGACATTCCCGGCTTTCGTTTCCAGCGTGATAAACTGCTTGCCGGTGCCGGTTGTGCTGCCGTAATCGTCAATCAGGGTCAGGTTCCCGTCCGGGGTCAGGGCGCTGCCGCCCCCGCCGCCAAGCAGTCCCATCAGGGAAGAAAGTTCATCTTCTCCAAGAGAGAGGGAAAAGCTGCCATCGCCGGTGCTGGCATCGCTGATGGTGAGGTAATCGCCGCATACATAGCCCTCACGCTCCGGCAGGAGGATTTTCACCCAGCCGCCTTCGGTGCCGATCACCTCCACCTCGGTCCCATTGGGGAGCTGGGTGATGGCGGCATTGTCGGTCCCCGCGCCGGTGCGGACATTTAAGCTGCCGCCGTTGGTGGTGACGGTCCCGGTCCTGGTGCTGGCCGCCTCGCCGCTGGAAGTGATCTGAAGGCCGCTGTCCGTGGTGGTGACTTCCACCTGGGAGCCGAACAGGGAGGAAAGCAGCTCTGCCACATCTTCCTCGGTCATGGTTTCGGCTTCTGCCGTATCAGAGGCATTTTCGTCTGCATCCGCAGTATCTTCGATGCCGCCGGTGGTAGGGGCCTCCGTTTCCTCGGCCTGTTCGGTGCTGGCCGTGGTTTCCGGCTTTGCCTCCGGGTCATTCCCATTGGCAAAAGCCACCGTAGAAAAAGCCGTGAAGCAGAGCATCACGGCCACAAAGCTGGCAAGGATACGAGATTTAGTTTTCTTCATCGCCGGTTTCCTCCTTCTCCGTCATGGCAGGGGCCATCTGGCCGTTTTTGGACGCTTCGATCAGGGCCGCCAGTTCCTCCGGCGTCATGCCCATGCTGCGGACCATGCCCACAATGTCCAGGTTTTCCAGCTCGGTGCGCTGTTTGTCCAGTTCCTTCTGCCGGGCCTGAAGCTCCGCGATTTTCGCGGCGTTCTTCTCATACTCGGCA
The DNA here is from genome assembly GCF_900142265.1 of Anaerotignum lactatifermentans DSM 14214. Classification (GTDB taxonomy): domain Bacteria; phylum Bacillota; class Clostridia; order Lachnospirales; family Anaerotignaceae; genus Anaerotignum; species Anaerotignum lactatifermentans. The sequence continues at coordinate 66,264 of NZ_FRAH01000008.1, forward strand.
TTGATTTTCTTGATTTTGGCGTTCATACAAAAGCTCCTTTCTGTTACGGCAGTCTCGCAAAGGTGTAAAAATGCTGCTGCCAGTAAGAGGTGTTGATATTTGCGTAAGAAATCGGGGACCCGCAGTGGATCATCATTCCGTCACCCACATACAGCCCCACATGGGAGGCCCCGGCGGTGTCATAGGTCCCCTGGAAAAAGATCAGGTCGCCGGGCCGGGCGTTCTCGCGGGAAACAGGGGTGGATATGTTCAAAAGCCCGTTGGCGGTCAGCCGCCCCACATCCCAGCCAGAATGATTGATGACCCATGAAATGAAGCCGGAGCAGTCAAAGCTGGTGCTGGGAGAGCTGCCGCCCCACACATAGGGATAGCCCAGGTACTTTTCCGCCTCGGTAATCATGGCCCGGAAAGTTTCATCCTCCAGGGCCTCCGGGGGAATGTCATAGTCGGTAAATTCCAGGCTGCCGCTGTTGGAGGCGTTGGGATTGCCCTCAAAGAGATCGGGCCGGTTGCCCAGCGTTGCCATATAGACCGCATAGAGGCTCACCTGTTCCTCACCCATGATGTAGACAGGCAGGTGGGACAGGTCAAAGTTTTCCAGAGTCACATAACAGATGTAGTAATCGTAAGGGACCTGCTCGCTGGTGGTTTCGCCGGTTTCCGGGTCCGTTGAGGTTTCGGTGCGGTAGCGTGTCTCCACCACCACTTCCTCGGTGAGAATGTACTGCCGCTCAAAGAGCATGGAGAGGGTTCCTTCCACTTCGGCAAGGGTCCATTCCCCCTGATGGTAGGCGGTGAGGATGGAGATCAGCACATAGGGGTCATGGACAATCTCATCCAAATCAAAGTGATACTCGTCATAGTCATGGGTGGCCTCGTAGTTATCCAGGTAGTCCTGCAACTCTGCCTCCATCTGCGCGTAGGTGGCCTCGGCCCCCAGCATATCCTCATCGCGGGAGGGATAGGTGGAACCGGCAACGCCGGAACCCACGCTTTCAAACATCATGGAACAGGAGGACATGGTATTGAGCAGGAAACAGAGCATCACCACCAGGACGATGCCCACCAGAAAGCCCCGCCGGTGCCGCCAGACGAACTGCGCCGCCTGTTCACTCTTTTTCGCGGCGGTTTTGGCGGTCTTTGCCGTCTGCTCCGCAGCTTTGGCGGTGCTGCCTGCGGTCTGGCCCGCACGCTTGGCAGCGGCATACTGTTTTTTGATGGCGTGCTTTTGCTGCCACCGGGACAGCGGATTGCTGGCAAGCTGGGGATTATCCCGCAGGCTTTTGTGGTAAAGGGCGTTGATGTTGGCCTTTTCCAGCTTTTTTTCGGCTTTGGCGGCCTCCCGGTACGGTTTCAGCTTGTGGGAATGGTAGGCGCTCTCGATCATGCGCCCGCCCGTCTCGGCAGTTTCTTCCATCTTGTGGGCGCTCTCCACGCCCACATTATCTTCCTCGGACTCCCGGATTTCCTTGTGTACTTTGGAGAGAACCGCGTTCCCAGGCGCATCCCGTACTGCATGGGACAGCTTGGAAGGCGGCTTTTTCTTATCCACTTCCTCAAAGCGCAGGCGGGTGACGGTCTTGCCGGTGGTAGGGTCCGTTACCGTTTCCTCGAAGCGGATTTTCTTCTTAGGGATTTTCGCCCGCGCTTTTTCTGCCTTGTCCGCCGCCCGGTCTGCCTTGCGGATGGGCTTTTCCAGTGCCGGGTCAGCCCGTTCCTCTTTGGTAAACTGTAAGCGGGGTTCCTGCCTCATGCCGATACCTCCTGGGGCTTCGTGGTCATAATGCGGTACAGCTCCGTGTCCTTCGGGAACCGATCCAGGAAAGGCAGAATGACATTCCCGTAGAACAGAAGCCCCTCGCCCTCGCCGGAGTGGGTCACATAGGAGAGCTGGTGCGGGCTGATGTTGAGCTGCTTCGCCAATATCTGCCGGTCCCCGGATGCCTGATTGAGCATATAGATGAAGTCGCTGTTCTCAAAGATGTTCTCAATCTCGCGGGAGGCCAGCAGGTCCTTGATATTTTGGGTGATGCCGGTGGGGATGCCGCCCCATTTCCGAAAGCGTTTCCAGATTTCCACGCTCCAGCTTGCAAGCTCCCCCTTCAAAAGCAGGTGGAACTCATCGCAGTAGTAGCGGGTGGTCTTGCCAGCCGCCCGGTTGACGGTGACGCGGTTCCACACCTGGTCCTGGATGACCAGCATACCGAGCTGTTTTAATTGTTTGCCGAGTTCCTTGATATTGAAGCACACCAGCCGGTTTTCCAGCTCCACATTGGTACGGTGGTTGAACACATTGAGGGAGCCGGTCACATACAGCTCCAAGGCCGCCGCCACGCGCTTGGCCTCCGGCTCCGGCTGGCGCAGCAGCTCGTCATAGAGGTCTTGCAGGATAGGCATTTTCTCCGGGTCCGGGTCGGCCAGATAAGGCCGGTACACATTCCGCACTGCGCGGTCAATGACGGTCTTTTCCACCGGCTGCAATCCGTCCTTGCTCCCCACCACAATGTCGCACAGGGAGAGGATGAAGTCGGCTTTCAAAGCCAGCGGGTTATCATCGTCCGAGTAGTTGAGGTTGATGTCCATTGGGTTCACATACTGGTTGCTGGTGGGAGAAATTTTCACCACCTGCCCGCCCAGGCGGATCACCAGCGGGGCATATTCGTCCTCCGGGTCACAGATCAGGACATCATCATTCGTCACCAGGAACACATTGGAAATCTCGCGTTTTGCCGAGAAGGACTTTCCGCTGCCCGGTGTACCGAGTATCAGCCCGTTGGGGTTCTTCAGGAGTTTTCGGTCCACCATGATGAGGTTGTTGGAGAGCGCGTTCAGCCCATAGTACAGGGCCTCCCTGCCATCCTGGAAAAGCTCTTGCGTGGTAAAGGGTACAAAAATAGCGACGCTTGAGGTCGTCAAGCCCCGCTGTATCTCGATCTGGTTATAGCCCAGGGGCAGGCTGCTCATCAGCCCTTCTTCCTGCTGGAAGTCCAGCCGGGTGAGCTGGCAGTTGTGCTTTTGGGCGATGGAACTGGCCTGAAACACATTGTTGGCGAGCTGCCTCTGGCTGTCTGCGGTGTTGAGGACCAGGAAAGTCAAAAGGAACATCCGCTCATTCCGGCTCTGCAAGTCCTGCAAGAGCTTTTTCGCCTCTATCCCGTAGGTAGCAAGGTCCGAGGGAATGATGTCCATGTCATAGCCGCTGCGGACCGCTTTCTTTTGTTCCTCGATTTTTGCCCGGTCCAGGTCGGTAATCTTGCGCTTGATAGTCTTGATGGCGCTCACCTGGTCCACCGACTGGATATGCAGGTTCACAATCAGGCTGCTTTCCATGTCCAGAAAGTCCGCCAGCATCCGGTCATTCAGCTCCGGCGCGAGGATTTGGACGAAAGAGACAGCCCCGAACTTTTTCCCCATGCAGAAGGTCTTGCCATTGGGGAAGGAGAAAGAGCTGGGCGCAATAAAGTCTTTGGTGGAGAGGCCGGAAGGGGCCAGCCAGTCCCAGGAGAATTGAAACGGCTCCTGCCCGTCCATGTGGAAGATCTGATGCAGCACCCGCAGGCGCTCCTTGCCATTTAACGGTTCCACCACCACGCCCAGCCGCTTGAAGTTATTTATCACATCCGTCTCAATGCGTTCCAGACGGGGCTTTGCCGCCTTCAGGCTGGTCGCCTCAATCCCGAAAGTCAGGTACTTGGTCTTGATAAGGCCATTGTTGCCCTTGGCAAGCTGGTTTTGCAGCATTTCCGTGTACTCGGCCCGGATGCTGTCAAATTCATCGCCCTGGGGCGGGATATTGATGCTGTTCGCATAGCTGTCCCGGCTGGCGGTCAGGTTGAGGAAGGAAAGCTGAAAGCGGATGGAGCTGTCGAAGTAGTTGAGGAAGTCGCACCAGCCTTCAAAGATGGCTGTTTTATCCTCGTTCTGCGAAAGCTGGTAGTTAATATCCTGATACTGGATCGTCTTGGTGTAAAAGGTATCAGTGACACGGCAAATGCCGTCCGGGAACATCCGCTGATAAGGGATGCTGTCCTGCGCCGAAAGCTGCTTTTTATCGGTCTGGTTCGCCCTGGCGATGGCGGCCTCGATCAGTTTTCTCTCGGCGCGGGTCAGTTTTCGCTTTTCCGTTGACAATGTGATACACCTCCCTGTCTAACTGGTTCTGCCGCATGACAACGGCGTAAAAGTTCTTGGTTTTATAGGGCCGTTGCCGGGGCCGCAGGAAACATACCCGGATCATGTTGCGGAGTATCTTTTCCAGCGGCTGGCCGTTCTTCTCGTACATCGCCAGCAGGAAAAACGGCAGCATGAGGATGACCATGCACATGGCCGCTGTGCTGGTCCCCACAGGCCCTTTGAGCAGAAAGAAAAGCGGCACGCCGAGAAGCGCCCCGCTCCCGAAGCAGACAAGCTGCCTCTTGGTGAGATTGAACATGACCTTCGTTTTTACTTTGGTCAGGTCTTTTGGTACTGGTACATAAGCCATTTAGAAACCTCCCTCCCGATTTAGTGCGCCGAGAAAATACTCTTGGCGAGGCTTCCAGTTTTGAACAGGGTAAAACACAGCAGCACCGTATAGCCCACACAGCTCCAGATTGCGCCGATGATGTCATCATCCAGGGCGATATTCTCCACCAGGACCGCATAGATGCCCACGCAGACAATAATGAGAAATGCCTGAAAGCCCAGGGCCATCAGGGAGCGCAGGTAGTTCTGGCCCATGCCGCCCCATTCCCGGCCCATCATGGCCGCCATCGGGATGGGAGCCACAGAGGTGACGAGATAGATTTCCACCATCCGGCCATAAATGACGATGAATATGCAGATGGTGAGCGCCCACATGGTAATGCCCACAAACAGGGATTGAAACCACAGGCCGAACAGCGGCCCCAGCTCCATCTCCATCAGGCGGCTCTCCATATCGGTGATAACGGAGCTGATGTCGATGCTGGCATCCGAAATGATAACGCCGGATGCCTGATTGACAACGCCCTGCGCCACATCAAACACACCCATGACGATGTTCCAGGTATTGGTGACAATCAGGATGGCGCAGGCAGTTTTGAAAATCCACTTGAAAAAGACCGCTGTTTCGATCTCGTGGAAGTTATTCTTGTCGGTGATGATCTGGATCAATTCCAGCGTCATAACAAACGCTAAAATCACTCCGGCGATGGGGACAATGACCGTCTCCGAAAGGTTGTGGATCATGTTATAGATGCTGCCATTCCAGCCCTGGGGGGTCATACCCACCTGGCCGGAGATTTCAGCCACCTTCTGGTTGACGGAATCGAACATCCCGGACAGGTTGCTCGTGATACCGCCCACCAGAAGCTCCTTGAGCCATTCGGTTATGGCATCCCACAGAAAATCCATAGGGGTTTACCCTCCTTTCTGCCCCTCCCGCGCAGGACGGGAGGGGCTGGGGTTTTGGGGTGACAGATTAGCCGAAAAGCCCGGTGAGCTGCGGAACAAGCAGCATACCGATCAGGGCAACGCCGCCGCCAGCCATGAGCTGTGTTATCCCCAATTAGTAGGAACTCGTCCATTTTCCCCTGATTTTTCAAGGGGTGCTGTTCCCCCTCAAATCAATGGGTTTATCCCTAATTAGGTGCAACACAGCCATCGGCGGGCGGCGGCGTGTCAAGAAATATCTATGGAATTGTCAGAACCGCCCGGCGGGGGCAGGTCAGGCCGTGACCTGCTCCACCTCCGGGATGGGCTTGAGATTGAAGTGAATTTCGATGGAGATGTGCCTTGTCTTTTCGCTGTCGATGTGTTCATGGACAACGATCTCTTTAATCAGGCGGTTGAGGGTGGCGGCGTCCAGCTCCGTGATG
>NZ_FRAH01000079.1 GCF_900142265.1 Anaerotignum lactatifermentans DSM 14214
CCCATGACCATGGAGCATCAACACCCTCGCATATAAGAATCCAGCTTAAGATGGACAGATGCGAAACCACACTGCAAGATGGTTGTCCAATCACTTAAGCAAACAGCCAGCGGTTTGAAGCTAACTTCCATGTCAGGGGAACAGACTTTTGGTGAAGTAACTCTCTGGGAGTTCAACAGGGGTGACTAGAACTTTTGCCTGATTGACACTGGGACAATTATATCATGGGTTTAATGAAGCCTATTGAACAAAGTAACTATTAAATTTTATATAAGAATAATGGTATCTAAAGATACTATACGAGGGGGTGTCTGGTATGGATGAACGGCTGCAAGCATTGCAGGCGGAAATGGAAGAAGAACAGACTTTGCGCCGGAAGCGGGACAGTCTGGAAGTGGAATATAGAAGCCTTTGCAGCTATGAAAGGGAACTGGCGGTGCTGCGGCAGAAAGAACTGGAAGATGTGGCACGGATGGAACAGGGAGGCGTGCGGAACCTCTTTACGAAAGCCACAGGCAAATATGAAGAAACGCTGGCACAGGAACAGGCAGAAGCTGCTCAGGTGGAGGCAAGGTATCAAAAGGTACAGCAGGAAATTGCGCAAATGGAGGATACTCTGCGGCAGCTGGATCAACGCATCGGCGAATTGAGCGGCAGTCAGGAACGTTATGAGACTTATATCATCCAGCGGGCAGAGGAATTGGAGGCAGCAGGCACAGACAGTGGCATGAAGGCTTTGCAGGCACAGATTCACAGTCTGGAAGAACAGGAACGGGCGTTGCTGGAAAAAAGAAACCGAATTGCAGACGTGCGCTGGGAAGTACGGAATGTACTTGGTATTTTGGAGGATGCCGCAGGGTATGGTCGTTGGGATGCAGGCAGAGGAAGTCTGCTCAGTTCTTATTTGAAACAGGAACGGGTACAGAAAGCCAAAGAGGCAATGGCAGGCTTACAGGAAGCTGTCAAACGTGCCAGAGTTGTGGAGGATAAACAGCTTTTGGCAGCCCAGGATCATTTGCAGGAAGCCAGAAGACAGCGCGGCTGGGATATTTTTCTGGATAATATCCTCATCGATTGGTCTGTGCAGGATGAAATCGAAATGGCTCTTGCCCGTCTGCACAATTTCAGTGGTGTGCTGGAAGAAAAAGAACGGGGGATTCTGGAAGAGCTGCGGAGCATTCGGCAAAAACAGACGACTTTGCAGAAGCAGTGGGAAAATCAGGTGGCACAGTTGTAAGAATGGGGGATGCGTATGGTACAGTATTGGCAGGAATTACAACAGCAGGTACATCGCAAAGCAGCTTTGGAACGGAAACAGGAGGCGCTCTGTGAACAGCGGCGGAAATTGAAAGAGGAATTGGACGCTGCCACACAGCGTTGGCAAGAAGAACAAAAAGATGTGGATAAGCTGGAAGGCATCAGTCTGGCAGGGATTTTTTCTGCCCTTTCTGGCAGGAAAGAAGAACAGCTGGAAAAAGAGCGTCAGGAAGCCCAAGAGGCTTTGCTGCAAAAGGAAGCCGCCGACAGTGCCTTTCAAAAACTGGAAGAAGAAATCCGAAAAAACAGGGACGAGCTTTTTCGTTTGCAGGGATGTGAAATCAAGTATCAGAAAGCCCTGGAAGAACGAGCCGCAGAACTGGAAGCTATGGGGCAGGATACCGGCTTTTTGCAGCTGCAAAAAGAAATTGGAGCGCTGGAAGCCGAGGATAAAGAATTACAGGAAGCACTGGACGCAGGCAGAGATGTGCATGTCCAAGTGGAAAACGCCTTGCGTGCGCTGGATTCTGCTGAAAACTGGGGCGTTGTGGATATGATGGGCGGCGGCATGATGACCACCATGATGAAACGTGACCGGATGAATCAGGCGAAATGTGCCATGACAGAAATCGAATATCTTCTTAGAAAATTCCGTGCAGAACTGTCTGATATTGCCGGAGCAGATACAGTGGGTGCCGATAAATTTGGCACAGAATGGTCTATGATGGATTATCTGTTCGATGGGTTTCTCATAGATTATCTGGTGCAGCAGGAGATCACAGAAAGCCTTTCTAATATGCGGCGTCTGGAAAAGGAAATAGAGCACGTCTGTGAAAGCATCCAGCAACGAAAAGAGGAAAATCAGAAGAAAAAAGAGCAATTGCGGCAGGAATGGCAGACACATATGGAACAGCTGTGAAATGGGGGATTCGTATGGAACAGAATTTGTGGGAATTGCGTGAAAACTGCCATATGTAAGAAACCCTATGCAAAAAGAGAGAGGAATTGCGGGCACGGCGGAAACAACTGGAAGAAAAAATGCTGGAACTGTCCGTGGAGCACCGCCGAGAAGTCCAGGATGTGAAAGATTTGGAAGGATTGACCATGACCTCTATACTGTCTTCTCTCTCTGGTACGAAACAGAAAAACTTGGAAAAAGAGCAGAAAGAAGCGGAAGAAGCGGCTTTGCGGCTGGAAGAAGCCAAAGGGGTTCTGGAGCAGGTGGAAAAAGAATTGCAGTCTGTGGATTCAGAAGTGCGTAGACTTCGTGGCAGCAAAGAAAAATATGAAACTGCTTTGAAAGAAAAAGCAGCCCAGATGGAAGCAGCAGGGGTGCAAACAGGATTTTCAGATTTAGAGGAAAAACTGGGGAAATTGGAAACGGAATTCATAGAAGTGTCAGATGTTTTGCAGCTGGGGTATGCTCTGCGGTCACAACTTCAGGGTATCATGGATATCCTGCGGTCTTCCCGAAACTGGGGATGGGCGGATTTGCTTGGTGGAGGTCCTGTTACCGGTGCACTGAAACGGGATCGGATGGAGCAGGCCAGAAAAGCGTTGGCGGGGCTGGATATGATTCTGGAATATTTTCGGAAGAAATTCCGGGAGGCACCTGTTGTCAGCAGAATTTCCTACGAAGAATGGGGAAATGACCTCTTTGCTGCGGATTTTCTGTTGGACGGCTTTGTCATAGACGAACTGGTGCAGGTGGATATTGTGGACTGTCAGGCAGAAATGGAACGGCTCTACGAACAGACGGAAACGATCTGTAAATCTTTGCGCCAAAGGGCAGAAAGTATCCGCCAGCAAAAAGAAGTCTTGCAAAAACAATGGCTGGAATATATGGAAACCATTGGTTAGTCCATGAAGAGCGCAGGGGGATTCCCTGCGTTTTTGCGTGCAAAAGCAGCAGGAATATGATAGTATGCTGTTAAAGCATTTTGACAGATTTTATGTCAGGAGGGATTTTTTCAGATGGAAAAAAGAAAAATGGAAAATATCGGCGCAGAGCCGTCCATGCTGGGCTTTGGCTGCATGCGTTTTCCTACTTTGGAAGATGGCAGCATCAACGAAGCGGAAGCAGAAAAAATGCTGAACTATGCCCTTGACCATGGGGTGACTTATGTGGATACGGCGTATTTCTACCATGACGGCGCCAGTGAGCCTTTTGTGGGCAAGGTGCTGGAAAAACGGGACAGAAACTCTTTTTATCTGGCAACGAAACTGCCTGTTTGGATACTGAAAGATGGAGAAGACGCCAGAAGAGTATGTATGGAACAGCTTTCCCGCCTACGGACAGACTATGTGGATTTTTATCTGCTTCATGCATTGAATCGGGAAAGATGGGAAAAACTGGTGGAACAGGGTGTCATTGATGTGCTGGAACAGCTGCGGGAAGAAGGGAAAATTCGTTATATCGGCTTCTCTTTCCACGATGATTACGAAGTTTTTGAGGAAATCATACAGTATCGGAAATGGGATTTCTGCCAGATTCAGCTGAACTATATGGATACGGAAGAACAGGCTGGTATGAAGGGCTATCGTCTGGCAGAAAAACTGGGCGTGCCTCTGGTGATTATGGAACCTGTCCGCGGCGGTGCACTGGCAAACTTCTCTGAAGATTTGAATGCCAAATTCCGCACACTGGATGAAAAAGCGTCTATTGCTTCTTATGCCCTGCGGTATGTGGGCAGCCTGCCTAATGTGAAAGTCATCCTCAGCGGCATGAGCACCATGGAACAGGTAGAGGACAACATCAACACATTCTCTCCTTTCTGCCCTCTGAATATCAGAGAAGAAGTTGCCATTGCCAATACAGCGGCAGCACTGCGGGCGCGTGTACAGAATGGATGTACCGGATGCCGTTACTGCATGCCTTGTCCTCATGGGGTGGATATTCCCGGGAACTTTAAGCTGTGGAATACGTATCATATGTATCAGCGTTACGAAAGCGTCCGTTTTGGCTGGGAAGGTAAGGCGGAAAGCGAAAAACCCACCAGCTGTGTTTGCTGCGGCAAATGTATGGTAAATTGCCCTCAGAAAATCAATATCCCCATGGATTTGCAGAAGGTGCAGAAAGATTTCGACGAACGCATTTGGAAATAAAAGGAGAGAAACACTTGGATTTACTGGAACAGGCGAAAAAAGCACTGGAGGCGGAAGGCGTGACCTTTGCGGCAGTATCCAGTTGCGGTGAGAAAAAAACATCACAGAAAAAAGGCATCGCCCCTATGATGGAGATTTTGGCAGAGTGCCCAGACTTTTTGCAGGGAGCGGCAGTGGCTGACCAGGTCATTGGGAAAGCGGCTGCATTTCTCCTGCGCAAAGGCGGCGCAAAATACCTCTATGCCAAGATCATCAGCGAACATGCTTTGGAAACGCTACAGAACAGCGGCATTGCCGTTTCCTATGGAACAAAAGTGCCTTATATCATCAATCGGAACAAAGATGGCATGTGCCCCATGGAGCAGACGGTGCTTTCTGTGACAGATGTGGAGGAAGCCTATGGAAAATTGCAGGAAAAACTGCGGGAACTTTCTGGAAGGAATTGAGTTTCGCCCCATGGATGTGTCAGAGTATCCCCTGCTGGCGGATTTTCTCTATGAAGCCATTTTTCTGCCGCCAGGCGTCACGCCGCCACCAAGAAAAGTGGTGGAGATGCCGGAATTGCAGCCCTATATTGCGGATTTTGGCAAAGACGGAGATTTCTGTCTATGTGCGGTACAAGGAACCCAGGTCATTGGTGCCGCATGGTGCAGATATTTGCAGGGATACGGCAGTGTGGAGGATATGCCGGAGCTGGCAGTTTCCCTTTTGCCGTCCTTTCGAGGAAAGGGCATCGGCACAGTTCTTTTAGAGAAGTTTTTGGAATCAATCAAACAAAGAAACCTGCCTGGGATTTCTCTTTCCGTTCAGAAAGAAAATCCTGCCCATAGACTGTATGAACGATTGGGATTTGAAATCGTCAGAGAACAGGCGGACACATGGGTCATGGTATACCATGTATAAAAAATCAGCGTCAGAGAGGATGATGGAAATGATTATTGGTACCTGTGAAGTGACTTTTCGGGCGGACTGGGTCACCAGCCTGAAGGAAAAGCGGATGGTGCTTAAAAGCCTTATGGAAAAGACACGGCACAAATTCAATATTTCCATTGCGGAAGTGGACAATCAGGATAACCATAAACTGCTGACCATCGGCTTTGCCTGTGTCACCAACGAAAGCCGCCACGCGGACAGTATGGTGCAGCATGTGCTGGATTTTATGGAAAAAAATACAGAGGCGGAGCTGATTTATGCCGAAAGGGAAATCATTTGACGTTTTTTTCCCGAAAACAAAGGGATTTTTTATAAATAGCAGTAGATTTTCGGATTTTGCTGTGTTATAATATGCTTTGATTGTGCAGTTTTCAAGGACTGCCGGAAAAATGACAGCAAACAAAACAGAAAAAATGAAGTTGTCAGATACAGATATTTTTTAAGGAGGAACTTCTAACCATGAATAATGCAACATTGATCAGCAAAGAAAAAACAGAAGTAAAATTTTCTTTCGAAGTAAGCCCTGAAACACTGGAAACAGGTCTGGCTTTCGCTTACAACAAAAACAAAAACCAGATCTCTCTGCCCGGTTTCAGAAAAGGCAAAGTGCCCAGAAAGCTCATCGAAGCGCAGTACGGCGAAAACTTCTTCTACGAAGATGCAATCAACCACATCTTCCCCGATGAATACATGGCAGCAATCAAAGAACTGGATCTGGATGTTGTTTCCGCTCCTACTCTGGATGTTGAATACATCGACAAAGCAAAAGGCATCAAATTCATCATTGATGTAACTGTAAAACCCGAAGTAACTCTGGGTCAGTACAAAGGTCTGACTGTAGAAAAAGTTCCTACAGAAGTAACAGACGAAGAAATCACAAAAGAACTGGAAAAAGTTCAGAAACAGAACGCTAGACTGATCGAAGTAACAGACAGACCCGCTCAGATGGGCGATGTTGCAAAAATCAGCTACGAAGGCAGCGTTGACGGCGTTCCTTTCGAAGGCGGCAAAGCTGACGAACATGACCTGGAACTGGGTTCTCATTCCTTCATCGAAGGTTTCGAAGATCAGATCGTTGGTCACAGCGTAGGCGAAAAATTCGACATCAACGTAACTTTCCCCGAAGCTTACCATGCACCTGAACTGGCTGGCAAAGCAGCAGTATTCGCCATCGAACTGAAAGGCATCACAGCAAAAGAACTGCCTGAACTGAATGACGCATTTGCAGAAGATGTTTCCGAATTCTCCACAATGGATGAATACAGAGCAAGCATCGCGGGCAAACTGGCAAAAGACAAAGTAGAAAGAGCAAAACAGCTGCAGGGCGACAAACTGCTGGATGCAGCAGTAGCGAACTGCACAATGGAAGTACCTCAGGTTATGTACGATAACAAAATCAACAGCATGATGAGAGAATTCGAACAGAACATCGTACAGCAGGGTCTGACCATGGATATCTACTATCAGTACATGGGCACATCTGAAGAAGCTATGAGAGAAACATTCAAAGACACAAGCATGAAGAGCGTAGATGCTAGACTGATGCTGGAACAGATCGCGAAAGAAGAAAACCTGACAATCTCTCAGGAAGATCTGGATGCAGAAGTTGTAAAATACGGCGAAAGCTACGGCATCGACGGCAAAGTAATGCTGGAAATGATGAAAGACGAAGACAAAGAAGCTCTGAAACAGGATATGCTGGTAAGAGCTGCTATGAAGCTGATCGAAGATACAGCAATCGTAACAGAACCCGAAAAGTAAGATTCGCAAATCAAATTGCGTGAATGGAAACAGGCACAGGATACTGTGCCTGTTTCATATCAAAAAGAACGAAACAGGAGGGATTGCGAATGAGTTTAGTACCTATGGTCGTGGATCAGACCAACCACGGCGAACGTTCTTATGACATTTATTCTAGACTGTTAAAAGACAGAATCATTTTCCTGGGCGAGGAAGTCAACGATGTAACAGCCAGCCTGGTTGTTGCACAGCTGCTTTACCTGGCTGCGGAAGATCCCGATAAGGATATCAACCTGTATATCAACAGCCCCGGCGGCTCTGTAACCGCAGGTATGGCAATTTATGACACCATGCAGTATATCCGTCCCGATGTATCCACTATCTGCATCGGTATGGCAGCAAGCATGGGCGCGTTCCTGCTGGCAGGCGGCGCAAAAGGCAAACGCTACGCTCTGCCTAATGCGGAAGTGATGATTCACCAGCCCAGCGGCGGCGCAAGAGGTCAGGCAACAGACATTCAGATTCATGCGGAAAATATCCTGCGCACCAAAAAGAAACTGAATGAAATTCTGGCAGCAAATACAGGCAAATCCTTTGATGAAATCGCCCGTGACACAGAACGGGATAACTTTATGACAGCAGAAGAAGCAAAAGAATATGGCCTCATCGACGCTGTCATCACAAAGCCTCAAACAAAGGAGTGAGAATGGAATGACCGGTAAAAACGATGAAACCAACAAATTACGGTGTTCCTTTTGCGGCAAAACACAGGATCAGGTGAAAAAACTGATTGCCGGTCCCAATGTGTATATCTGTGACGAATGTATCGACCTTTGCGCAGATATTATTGATGAAGAATACGAAACCCTCGCAAAAGAGGACGAAGTGAAAGAACTGCCCAAGCCCAAGCAGATCAAGGAAATCCTTGACCAGTATGTTATCGGTCAGGACAGAGCAAAACAGGCACTGTCTGTGGCAGTTTACAACCACTATAAAAGAATTTTCCGCAACGCCAAGACAGACGATGTGGAACTGCAGAAAAGCAATATCCTGCTGGTAGGTCCCACCGGTACTGGTAAAACTCTGCTGGCACAGACACTGGCAAGAGTATTGCAGGTGCCTTTCGCTATCGCGGATGCTACTTCTTTGACAGAAGCCGGCTATGTAGGGGAAGACGTAGAAAATATCCTGCTGAAACTGATTCAGGCAGCAGATTATGATATTGAAAAAGCGGAACGCGGTATCATTTATATCGACGAAATCGATAAGATCACCAAGAAATCCGAAAACGTATCCATCACCCGTGATGTCAGCGGCGAAGGCGTACAGCAGGCACTGCTGAAAATTCTGGAAGGCACAACAGCAAGCGTGCCTCCTCAGGGCGGCAGAAAGCACCCTCATCAGGAATTTATCCAGATTGACACTACAAACATTCTGTTTATCTGCGGCGGCGCTTTTGGCGGCATCGAAAAGATCATCCAGAACCGTATGGGTCACAAGGTCATCGGTTTTGGCGCGGATGTGCACAGCAAACTGGATAAAACAAACGATGAACTGCTTCAGAGCCTCATGCCTCAGGATCTGCTGAAATATGGTCTGATTCCTGAATTCATCGGTCGTCTGCCCGTTGTGGTAACACTGGATAATCTGGATGAAGACGCTTTCGTTCATATCCTGACAGAACCCAAAAACGCACTTACCAAACAGTATCAGTATCTGTTTGAGCTGGATGATGTCATTCTGGAATTTGAAGAAGATGCTCTGAGAGCCATCGCTCATAAGGCTATGGAACGGGAAACCGGCGCCAGAGGTCTGAGAGCCATTCTGGAAGAATTCATCAACCCTGTGATGTACGAAATCCCCACAGAAACAACTGTGGAAAAATGTATCATCACAAAAGATGTGGTGGAAGGCAAAGCACAGCCCCAGTATATCTATAACGAAAACAGAAAGCCCCTGCACCGTTCCCGTCAGAAAAAACAGGATAAAGGCGCAACCGCATAACTGTTGATACAAAGTGAAGAAAAGAGCGCGAAACTTTTAGAAATAGCAGTTTCGTGCTCTTGTTTTTTAGGAAGAAAGAAGGAATCAACATGATTTTGGATTTAACAACCATGCTGACAGCAGATCATCCCATGATTGCATGGGCAAAAACAAAGGAAAATCCCCATATTGCTATGGGTCATGTAGGCACCCATCTGGATACCTATGAAAAAACAAAAATTCCTCTGGAGTATTTCCGTTCCCGCGGGGTTTTGTTTCAGGTCGTTGGAATTGCAGAAGTGACAGAGGAGGATATTGATTTGACAAAGGTGCAGGAGGGCGATTTTGTTCTATTCCGCACCGGAAGAAGCGAGGAATATGCTTATGGAGAGAAAGAATATTTCCCCAATCATCCCAAACTTTCTCTTTCTTTGATTGAAAAACTGGTGGAAAAGAAGATTCATTTCATTGGTGTGGATTGCCCCGGTATTTGGGAGCATGAAGAACATCAGCAGGCAGACCGCTTTTGCGAAAGACATGGTGTTTATGTCATTGAGAACCTGAAAAATCTTGCGGATATTACAGCAGAAACTTTTACGGTTTATACCATGTGGCTGGATGATGCCCAGATGACAGGACTGAGATGCCGTGTTTTGGCAGAAATGCAATAAAAGAGAAGGTTGTTATTTTATCGGCAAGGGTTGTATGTACATTTGTACAAAAATGCGGTCGTTTCCCGTGGAAACTTGTATTTTGCCATCAGGAAAAAATGTCAGGAGCCTGTAAACATGGGAAATTTTGCGGATTGTATACACGGCGTACACCCTTGGTGGATAGATGGTTTTCTATTGGGGAAAAGCCAAAAAAAGCTGAAAAAATCGAGAAAATCGGCAGAAAAATCACAAATTTGTATTGACGTTGGAAAAAAGGAGGACTATAATTAACTCGTACATGAGAGAGGGACAATTAAATACAATTGTCCGTGAATTAAAAACTTTTAAATTAACAGGAGTGATATTTTATGTTGACAATGGAAATGCTGCAGGATGCAAAAAAAGTACTGGACGGCGTAGCTAGAAAAACACCCGTATTCCAGTCCACTTACATCAACCCCGATGCTGATGTTTATATCAAATGTGAAAACATGCAGGTAACAGGTTCTTTCAAACTGAGAGGCGCTTACTTCAAAACAGCTAGCCTGACAGACGCAGAAGCTCAGAAAGGTGTAATTGCTTGCTCCGCAGGTAACCACGCTCAGGGCGTAGCTCTGGCTGCTCAGAAAAAAGGTATCCCTGCTGTAATTTGCATGCCCGAATCCGCACCCATGGCTAAAGTAGAAGCTACAAGAAGCTATGGCGCAGAAGTAGTGCTGGTTCCCGGCGTATATGACGATGCTGCTGCAAAAGCTACACAGCTGCAGCAGGAAAAAGGCTACACATTCCTGCACCCCTTCAACGATGAATACGTAATGGCTGGTCAGGGTACAGTTGGTCTGGAAATCATGGAACAGGTGAAAGATGCAGAAGTTGTTCTGTGCCCCATCGGTGGTGGCGGTCTGATCAGCGGCGTTGCTTTCGCTGTAAAACAGATCAACCCTAACTGCAAAGTATATGGTGTACAGGCTGCAGGCGCTCCTTCCATGCAGAACGCTCTGAATGTTGGTAAAGCAGAAGCTCTGGCTTCCGTAAGCACAATGGCTGACGGTATCGCTGTTAAACAGCCCGGCGACCTGACATTCGCTATGTGCCAGAAATATGTTGATGGCGTTGTAACAGTAACAGAAGACGAAATCGCTTCCGCTATCCTGAAACTGATCGAAAAACACAAAATGGTAGCAGAAGGCGCTGGTGCTGTTTCCGTAGCAGCTGCTATGTACAACAAAGTTGACATCAAAGGCAAAAAAGCTGTTTGCATCATCTCCGGTGGTAACGTTGACGTAAACGTTCTGGACCGCATCATCGACAAAGCTCTGCAGGCTAACGGCAGAATCACAAAACTGTCCGTAATGGTTATGGATAAACCCGGTCAGCTGACACAGCTGCTGACAGCTATCGCTGAAACAGGCGCTAACATCTTCAGCGTAAACCACGACCGTATGGTACAGGATATCGCAGTAAGCACATGTATCGTAGACATCGTTGCTGAAACAAGAAACAAAGAACACAGCGAACAGATGATCGAAGCAATCAAAGCAAAAGGTTTCACAGTACTGTAATCTGTAGCATTTACTGAAACAACATAAAACAAAGATACAAAAGGGACATTGCAGCAGGGATGCGGCTCTGTCCCTTTTTCTGTTGCAGGAATTGGAAAAAATCCTTGAGGTGTGATGTGCTCCGGCGTATAATAGATATACTAACCCAAAAGAAAGGAACGAAAAGTTATGGAAGGGAATCGTGAAAAAAGACGGGGCATTTTCCTGACGCTGGCAGGGGGCATGTGCTGGGGGATCTCCGGCTGTTTTGGTCAGTTTTTGTTTCAGGAAAAAGGCGCTACAGCAAACTGGCTGGTGTCTATTCGTCTGCTGACGGCAGGGATTTTGCTGCTGATTATCGGCTATATCCATCAGGGGAAAAAACTCAATGAAGTATTTCATAAAAAAGCAGATGCTAAAAAATTATTAGGTTTTTCTGTTTTCGGTATGCTGTTTTGTCAATATACATATTTTGCTGCTGTGCAGTATTCTAACGCAGGTACGGCAACGGTGCTTCAGGCGTTGGCGCCTACGGTCATTCTGGCTTTTGTCTGCATCCGTAATCTGAAATTGCCTAAAGGATTTGAGCTGACTGCCGTAATTTCGGCTGTTTTAGGGGTATTCCTCTTAAGTACCCATGGGAATATCCATAATATGATGCTGACAAAACAGGCGCTGTTTTTCGGTTTGGCTTCCGCGATAGGGGCAGCATCTTATAATTTGCTGGCAGCGGATCTGCTGCGGGGCTACGGCGTTTATGTCGTTGTAGGGTTTGGGATGTTTTTTGGCGGCTTGGTGCTCTGTGCCATTGTTCGTCCATGGAACTTGATGATTCCGCTGGATGGAGAAACGCTCCTTGCCCTCTTTGGTGTTATCGTTATTGGCACAGCCATTGCTTTCTCCTTGTATCTGAAAGGGGTCAGCATCGTAGGCGCTTTCATGGGCAGCCTGCTTGGGACTGTGGAACCGGTGACAGCCATTGTGGTTTCTTTCCTGTTCCTGGGTTCCAAATTCCAGTGGATTGACTTGCTGGGCTTTGCGTTGATCTTAGGCACAGTCCTGCTTTTGTCCCTCCGTTCTCCACACGAAGAAGCATAAAAAAACATTTGGGCAGCACAGAAGAAATGCGAACGTATTTTCTGATGGGGCTTGCCCTTTTTTTCGCCCTCCTTTATAATGGAAAGGGTAAACAGGAGGACAAACTATGATTTCATATATCAAAGGTACCTTGGTGCACCGGGGAAACGGCGTGGTGGTCGTGGAAACCAGTGGACTGGGCTACGAAATTTTTGTTTCCGCGGCAACTCTTTCGGTGCTGCCGGAAGTGGGGGAAACGGTGAAAATCCATACCCACATGAATGTAAAGGAAGACGGCATTTCTCTTTATGGTTTTTCTACGGCAGAAGAATTGGAACTGTTCCATCGGCTCATTAGCGTCACTGGCGTGGGACCTAAGGGGGCACTGGGCTTTTTGTCCCAGCTGAAACCCCAGGAGATCATTCTTGCCATTCTTTCTGATGACGTGAAAACATTATCCAAAGCCCCCGGCGTCGGCAGAAAGACTGCCCAGCGGGTGATTTTGGAACTGAAAGATAAATTCCAGACGGCAGATGCCATTGCCATGGAAATAGAAGCAGAAGAATTGATGCCCACTGGCAGCAACGGCGCGAAATTTGAAGCCATGGACGCATTGGCAGCGCTGGGATACAGCCGCAGCGAAGCGGCAAAGGCTGTCAACGGCGTGGCAGCGGAAGGCATGACCACAGAGGACATCTTAAAGGCTGCCCTCAAGAAAATGGTCACATTTTGAGTAGAAACAGGTGGAAACATTGGAAGACAGACGGATATTGACTGCCGGCATGCGAGATGAAGATCGGGATACGGAACCGAAACTGCGGCCGGAGCGTTTGGAAAACTATATCGGGCAGGAGAATGTAAAAGAAAACCTGCGGGTGTTCATCGAAGCGGCAAAACAGCGCGGGGAAGCCTTAGACCATGTGCTGCTTTATGGTCCGCCGGGACTTGGGAAGACTACATTGTCCAATATCATTGCCAATGAAATGGGCGTGCAGATCAAGACCACTTCCGGTCCTGCCATCGAGCGTCCGGGGGATATGGCAGCGGTGCTGAACAGCCTTGGAGAAGGGGACATCCTCTTTATTGACGAAATCCATCGACTGAACCGTATGATTGAAGAAGTCCTCTATCCTGCCATGGAGGACTATGTCATTGATATCATGATCGGCAAAGGTCCCGGTGCACGGTCTGTGCGGCTGGATCTGCCGAAATTTACCCTGATTGGAGCAACTACCCGTATTGGTCTTTTGACAGCGCCACTCAGGGATCGTTTTGGTGTGGTGCATCGGCTGGAGCCTTATGGCGTGGCGCAGCTGAAAGTGATTCTGCTTCGCTCAGCAGATGTGCTGAAAGTGGAACTGGATGAAGACGGTGCAGAAGAAATTGCCCGCCGTTCCAGAGGAACACCTAGAATTGCTAACCGCCTTTTGAAACGTGTCCGGGACTTTGCCCAGGTGAAATACGATGGCAAAATTACCGGAGAAGTGGCGCGGTTTGCACTGGATTTATTGGAAGTGGATAAAATGGGGCTGGATTATATCGACCGGAAAATGCTCATGGCAATGATCGATAAATTCGGCGGGAAACCGGTGGGACTGGATACTTTGGCAGCTTCTATCAACGAGGAATCCGAAACCATTGAAGATGTATATGAACCTTATTTGCTTCAGCTGGGCTATATCCAGCGGACACCAAGGGGCAGAGTTGTGACGAAACGGGGATATGACCACTTTGGGCTGACGTATCCCGAGGGAAAGGAGTAATCAATATGAAATTACCTATCACAGAAGTGATCGAAAACGTAAAAGATGAATTGCTGTGCTATGAAGGGGCAGAACAGACAGCAGAACGCTGGGAAAAAGAATTTTTGCAGTGGGTGGAAGACCACAAAGGCAAAGATAAAGACATCATCGTGGATGGTGGTCAGGTATCCCTGAAAATCCGCGATGAAGAAGAAATTTTTGAAATTGCTGATTCCTATATGGATGCACTGGATGAAGGCAGTGTAAAACATTACTGGGAAAAATTCTGATAGATCTGAAAAAGAAAAGCACGAAATTTCTGGAAAGAAGTTTCGTGCTTTTTTGTATTATTACTTTAGTGCTGAAGGCTGCAAAGCAGCCTTTAACAACCGCCCGCTCTGCGGGTGAGATTAAAGCTTAAGCAAAAAGCATCGTCCTTGTTGTAAAATAAGGGTGTTCAAGCCTAAATATTTTACATAAGAAAGGACGATGCTTTTATGGCAAACAGTTTAGCACACACAAAATGGGTATGCAAGTATCATATCGTATTTACACCAAAGTATAGAAGAAAAATAATTTATTATGAATTGAGAGCGGATATTCAAAAAATAATTAAAGATTTG
>NZ_FRAH01000128.1 GCF_900142265.1 Anaerotignum lactatifermentans DSM 14214
TAGGCATATCCAATTACCTCCTTCGGTGGTACTGTTTCTTACTATTATTATACGCTATTTCTCGTCAAAAATCAACCATTTGTTGTGACAGAGCCTAACAAAAAAAGAATTACCATACACAATTGGAATGGTGGTACTTGATATTATTGCACCTATCCTTTTAATGTTTGGTATCAGCAGAACAAATGCGGCGAATGTCTCGTTACTTAACAATTTTGAGATAGTGGCAACCTCTTTGATTGCGTTGGTTATCTTCAAGGAAGTCATTTCAAGAAAACTATGGGCAGCAATTGGTTTGGTAACAGTTGCCAGCGCCATACTCAGTTTTGAGGGAAGCAGTGCATTTGTATTTAATGAGGGGTCTTTATTTGTATTCGGTGCTTGCATTTGCTGGGGCTTTGAAAACAACTGTACTAAAATGATCAGCAATAAGAGTTCGGAAGAAATTGTAATTATAAAAGGTTGCTTTTCCGGACTTGGAAGTTTTATTGTTGCGTTGATACTCGGCGAAAGCATACCAGCCTTTGAATGGATAATTGCAGTTCTGGCTTTGGGATTTGTAGCTTACGGATTAAGCATTAAATTCTATATCATGGCTCAGAAAGATTTGGGAGCAGCGAAAACAAGTGCATATTATTCCATTGCCCCGTTTCTTGGAGTTGTGTTCAGTATGTTGCTGGTAGGAGAAAGACCTTCCACGCAATTTTATATAGCTTTGGTCATCATGATTGTTAGTACGATAATTATGGTAAAGGACAGCATTGAATTACAGCATACTCATGAACATGAGCATACTCATATTCATGAACATCAACATGGCGATTTGGTTCATACCCATGAACATACTCATAAACACAGTCATTTACATGTCCATGGCGAAGATGCAGAAAAGCATACACATACACATCAGTATGATGATTTGAATGGTCATAATCACTTGCATATAGAAGCAAGATAAATCCCAGTTTATTGAGTAGAAAAGGCGTTGAGAATATTTTTCTCAACGCCTTTTCTGTGTTTGTTTTCGGCTGTATCAGTGACGCAAACAATAACGGTTTACCCGTTTATTTATGAACTGGTAAACCGTTATGTCATAGATAATCGGTATATGTTGTTGACTTTTTTCTTATTCTATGGTATGATAAGGGTGTCAAATAAGACTCGTCTGAGCGAGTATAAACAGTAATTAAGCTCAGAGCGTCTCGGAGTGATCCGGGGGTTTAGCAGTTTGCTAATGAGGAGTCGAATCAGGGTTGATACACCTGTGTGATGTGCGGACTCGCCACAGTAGCCTTTGCGAATTGGAAAGCACGTCATTGACCTTCACACGAGTAATCCTTTTGAAAGTGTGCTGTAAGTAAAACGTATCGTGAATGTAGCCGGACATACTGATAAAGTGCCGGAGAGCTGATTCCTCTAAAAAGAATCCGACAGATCTTCCACTGCTCGTAGAAAGAGAATAAAGGGAGCTGCACACATAAGCAGTAAAAAAGTGTTTGGGGAGTAATCCTAACAGTCACACATAAGACTATAAAAAGTGTATTTGCCGAGTGTTGAGTCCTGATGGGCTGGCAGGAGGCGGCTTTGCTTCAACGAAAATTCAATATATGGGAGGCGGTTTTGCTTGGGAAGAAGAAACAAAGCATATTCAAAGGATTTGCACCAACAGGCGTATGACCGTCTGACCGGTATGCAAGCCTTTGGAGAAAGCAAAAAAGAGGCAGTAGCGAACGGGACGGATAAGGAGAAGATATTTTCCTTTAACACATATAAGTCCTATTGGAAACACACAAAATATTTTATCGAATATATCAAGTCGGAACACCCGGAATGTACCACGCTCAAAAGTGCAAAAAAATATGTGAATGAGTGGCTGCAGGTTCGGGCGGATCAGGGGCTTTCTGCATGGACGGTACAGTTGGAAGCGAAAGCAATGGGAAAGCTGTACGGGATAAGTCCTGATGATAAAGACTATTTTCAGCCCCCAAAAAGGAACAGAGCAGATATTAAACGGAGTCGGGGCGATCGTGTACGTGACCGGCATTTTTCCATTACCAACAATGATGAACTTATCAAGTTTTGCAAAGGAACAGGACTGCGCCGGAGTGAGCTGGGTGCCTTAAAAGGCGGTGATCTTCTGACAAAGGAGCAGATAGAAAAAGAAATTTCCAGATTGGAAGCTGTACCGGAGCAGAAAAGGACACCGGAAGAGGTTCGGCGGCTGGAAGTCCTAAAAGATACCCGGCTGTTTGATAGTGAGTATTATGTATTTGTCCGTAACGGAAAGGGCGGCAGGGAGCGCCTTAGTCCCATTATCGGAAAAAATGCGGAACAGATTGTGGAACGGATTCGGAACACTCCGGACGGGGAAAAGGTTTGGCAGCACGTCCATAAGTGTGCAGATATACACGCATATCGGGCTGAGTATGCAACGGATATTTACAGGAAGTATGCGAGACCGATAGAAGAAATTCCCTATGACAAGGTAAATAAGGGAACGGGCAAGCGGTATCAGAGCGAAGTGTATTCCTGCAGGAAGGACGAAGCCGGCAAGAAACTGGACAAGGTGGCTATGCTGGTATGCAGTAAGGCTTTGGGACATAACCGGATTAGTGTAGTGGCTGATAACTATATCCGGGGATTGTAAAGGGGGCGGTTTATATAGCTGAATTTGTAAAACGTGGGGCATTAGGTACTTATCGGGCAGTTTCGGGAGGAAATTCCAATCCGGAGTGTACCCATGTGATTTTAACCCGGGAAGAATATGAGCAGATAGTCCGGCAGAAAGCAAAAGCAGAATCAGAAGCGGCGGTTGCAAAAAGTAATGCAGCGGCGGCGATTGAGCAAGCCGATCGGGACGCACAGAGAAAAATTCGAGAGGCAGCGGAAGAAACACAAGAGGAAATAAACAAGATTCATCAGGATTTGAGTGAGGCTGAAAGTAAAATTAAATATTGGCAAGGTTTGAATGAAAATTTGCTGCGTATCTCGAAGGAAAGGGCGAACGCTGACCGAAAGCTGAAGCCTAAAAAGGAGCATACTGGTTATGTAGTGGTATCTTCGACAGAAAAAGAATACAGATATAAGGTCAATCGGCGGGATTTTGAAACAGTTATGCTTTGGGAAACGGTGTTGCAAACGCCATATCCGATTGATTTTACTGAGGAACAGGCGAGAGAAGAAACAAAAGAACTGATAGGAAATGATGGCAGAGGTAATTGGCTGATTGCACGTCTCGGTATCAATATGTACTATGGCGGGGATTATGAGGACTTGCTTGAAAATTCTAAGTGGAACGATCCGCAGCCGGAGGAACACAATATTATGTTCAAAGGGCGGCTTCGGGCAAATTATCGTGCTGGATACTGGGAGATTATCTTTTCCCATACCAAGCCGCTTGGGATTGTTCCGGCAGATATGCGGGCACATTGACAGCTGGAATGCTGCTGTCGTATAATGGAGGAAAATAGGGAAAAAATGTATTGATAATCTAAGCCCCCTAATAGG
>NZ_FRAH01000087.1 GCF_900142265.1 Anaerotignum lactatifermentans DSM 14214
GATATTTACATTCCCAACTCGTATGTGCTAAACTATTCATATAAAAACCTCCTATGCTTTCTTGTGTCTTGGCGGACTCAAGATAATTATAGCATAGGAGGTTTTTGCTTGAAGCTGAAGCTCACTGATTCCCCCGGCATAGCCGGGGGTTTTTATTGGATTCACCAATAAAAAAAGCCTGAAATTCTTAAATCAGAATTTCAGGCTTTTCTATTATGCAATCAATTATTTATAGCGATGCAGAACATGGTCTACGATACCAACAATCTTGCCACCTTCCAGATATACACGAGGTACTCTCTTTGTGATAACACAAGTTAATTCATAGTTGATGGTATGCAGTTTATTTGCCAGTTCTTCGATAGGCAGGACTTCGTCGCCCTGTTTACCAAATACAACAACTTCGTCACCCATTTTTACGCCAGGAATGTCTGTTACATCCAACATGCACTGGTCCATGCAGATTCTGCCAACAACGGGAGCAAATTTACCGTTTACCAGCATTCTTGCGTCGTTAGACAGGTTTCTGTTGTAACCGTCTGCATAGCCGATAGGTACTGTTGCGATGATTCTGTCTGTTTCTGCTGTGTATGTTCTGCCGTAAGACAGCTGAGAACCTGCAGGAACATGTTTTACCAAACCGATAGTGGTTTTCAGTGTCATCAAAGGTTTCAGATCAATTCTGCCTTCGCATTCATCAGAAGGAAGCATACCGTATGTAATAATACCGGAACGGCACATATCCAGATGTTTTTCAGGATAAGCAATGATGGTAGCACTGTTTGCGCAATGACGCAGACCAATGTCAACACCTGCTTCTTTCAGTGCGTCTGTCATTTTCATGAAACGATGGAACTGCATGTCTGTAAATGCAGGATTGTCGCCCTGATATGCATCTGCAACGGCGTGATGGGTAAAGATACCTGTAATATGGATATTGGGCATTTTGCTCACTTCAATGATTTCTTTCAGGGATTCTTCAAAATTTTCATCATCTGTCTGGAAACCAACGCGTGTCATACCTGTATCCAGTTTGATATGACCATCTACAACAACGCCAGCTTTTGCTGCTGCTTCCTGAAGGGCTTTGCAGTATTCCATGCCGATCAGCGCCTGTGTGATCTTCTGTTCTGCAAGAATATTTGCACAGTCTACAGGAGTATATCCTAAAATCAGAATGGGCTTTGTAATACCTTCTGTACGCAGACTCATACCTTCCTCGATGTTGGAAACACCAAACCAGTCAAAACCTGCTGCTTCCAGTTTACGGGCTATAAAACCATCGCCATGACCATAGCAGTCCGCTTTGACAATACCCATAACTTTCTGACCATCTTTCATTTTTGCCTTGATGCTCTTAATGTTATAGTCCAGCGCATCCAAGTCAATTTCTGCCCAAGTTCTTCTAATAAAATCCATATTCATACGCTTCCTTTCTGAATTGTCTGTTAAACAAAGACAAAAGTTTTTGTTTCAGCATGTACATTATAACATACAGTGTATTTTTTTGCAATAATGGACTAAATTATTTATTGATGTATGACAACTTTTAGGCAAATTTAACAGAAAACTAACTTACGCAAGATAAAAACGAGAGAACAGCTCGAAGACACTTTTCAGCCCTTCATCTACATCTGCCACGTGGTCTGCATCCCCTACAACGGCATAAGAAAGTCTTTCATCCATCAAAGCCATAGCGATTTCACTGCTAGAAACAGATTTAGAACCACATGCCAATATCAAATGGTCTGCTGTGACAAAAAATGGCTGATTGCCAATGGAAATCATGACTTTTTTCCCATCAAAAGAAGTCACCCTTGTATCGCACATGGTTTGTACACCTGCTTTCTTCAAACCATTGAGCAAAGGTCTAGCCATTGCACCCAGCTCTGCTCCCATACGACTGTTGGCTTCCAAAATTTTAATTTTTGCCTCTGGCAATTTGTTCATCAAGAACTCTGCCAATTCCAGACCTAAGGAACTGCCACCTACAATAACAATCTGCCCTTCACCATATTTCTTTAATGTTTCATCATCCATTCGCAACACGTTTTGTGCCAACTGATATGTGGTTGTTTCCAACCCTTCCAAATTGGGAATAATCGGTTCGCTTCCCATTGCCAACACTGTAAAATATGGTTTCTTTTCCATCACAAAGTCCACATCAACTTCTTTTCTAAGGATGATGTTAACACCCAATTCCTTCAGCGTATGTTCCAGATAAGAAACGAATGTACCGATTTCTTCCTTTCTGGGAGGTAGTTTTGCCAAATTCAGCTGACCGCCCAAATGATCTTCTTTACATACCAAAGTTGTCAAAAAACCACGTTCAGCAGATTTTTTCGCTGCATACATCCCTGCCGGACCGCCGCCAATAACAAGTACTTCTTTTCTAGTGGCAATCTTGCGACGCTGATTCTCCATATATTCATGTCCCGCTTCAGGACAGAATGCGCAATGCAGTTCTTTTCCTTTTAAGACATCCATTATGCAGTGATTGCACGCCTGACAGTGATTAAACATTTCTTTTTTCTGCAGTTTTTCCACATAATGAGCATCTGCCAAAAAGGCTCTTGCAGAACCCACAAAATCACACAATCCTTTTGACAGAACGCGTTCTGCTGTTTCCGCATCCTGAATACGATTACATGCGATCACAGGCACAGAAGTATATTTTTTTATAGCACCTGCCAAAGGTGCATAAGCGCCTTTAGATACATAGAAAGAAATCTGTTCCACAGGAGATTCATGCCAGCCACCTGTTACAGTAATGGCATCAATAAATCCTTCTTGTTCTGCTTTTCTGCAAAAAACGATGGTATCTGTAAGCTCATAGCCGCCATCTAACATCTGCGCGCCAGAAACCTTCATCAAAATCGGGTAATCCCCCACAGATTCTCTTACTGCCTGTAAAACTTCCAAAGGGTATGTCATTCCTTTGTCTTCTCCCATACCATATTTGTCTGTCCGCAAATTGGTGATAGGTGACAGGAATTCAGACAGCAAATATCCAGCAGAAGCACTAATTTCCACTGCATCCACACCATTTTCTTTACAAAAAGCTGCCGCTTTTGCAAAGTCTGCTTTTGTTTGCAACAAATCTTCTTCTGTCATTTCCTGAGGTTCTTCACGGAAAATAGGTGAAGCCACTGGAGATGGTGCCAAAAGTGGCTTGTCTCCATGATTTTTTCTGCTTTCATTTCTACCGCAATGGAATAACTGCACAATCAACTTACAATCATATACATGCAGACGTTCAGCCAATGTTTTCAAGCTATTTCCATCTAATGTATCTGCATGATACATCTTTTTCAGCGCACCAGCATCATTAACCCCCAAAACCATAGTCACTGCTGCCGCGCCGCCTTTTGCCCGTTCTTCATAGAAGGCATATTCTCGTTCTGTCAGTGCATCGCCTTCAGCAAAGCCTGTATGCATAACCAGCATGATCCAGCGATTTTTTAATTCCAAATTTCTAATCTTAGCGGATGAAAACTGCATTTCAAGTCCTCCTTTATCCATAAAAAATATATATCATTCTTTTCTTTTCAGCATACCACAGAACACTGTTTTTTACCATAAAAAAGGAACTCTCTAAAGCAACTTCCCCTTTAGAAAACATTGATTTTCCTTTTTCTTGATTTCTTAAGGGGAATTGCGACGGCTACCTGCATAAGAAAACATAACAAATTAAATCTTCAAAAAATAAGAAAACCAAAATCCTTTGTAATCATAAGGGTTTTGGCTTTCTTTGTTTTCTTATGTAGATACCCAAAAAGCAGACTTCCCTTAAGAAAACATTATGTTTCAATTTCATGATTTCTTAAAGGAAGCTGCAGCAGCTTTCTTCATAAGAAAATAGATCCAATAAACCCTTTACAAAAGAAGAAAGCTGAAATCCCTGTACTACAAAGATTTCAGCTTTCATTATTTTCTTATGAAGAAGCCTCAAACGAGAACTCCTTGTGTTCCATTATGCAGAAATAAAGGAATTAGCAGCCTTCTTTCATTTCTTTCAGACCCATCAAACCTTCTGCAAACAGTTTTGCATCCATCAGTTTGATTTCGCCGTTAGCATCTCTGTCAACGATGGGTTCGAAATCCATCATATCCAGGATCTGTGTCTGCAAGTCGATACCAGGAGCGATTTCTGTCAGGTGCATACCATCTTCTTTCAGCTGGAATACGCATCTTTCTGTGATGTACATAACTTCCTGTTTGTTCTGCAGAGCGATATCGCCGTTGAATGTGATCTGTTCAACGTCTTTCAGGAATTTTTTCTGTTTACCTTCCTGAGCGATAACTACTTTACCATCTTCAACTTTTACTTTCAGACCGCCGGCTGTGAAAGTACCGCAGAAGAATACTTTGTGTGTGTTCTGAGTGATGTTGATGAAGCCGCCGCAACCAGCGATTCTAGGACCGAATCTGGAAACGTTGATGTTACCATGACCGTCACATTCAGCCAGACCCAGATAGCACAGATCCAGACCGCCGCCATCATAGAAGTCGAACTGATAACCCTGATCCAGCAGAGCGTCTGCGTTGTAAGCAGAACCGAATCTGATGCCGCCAGCGGGAACGCCGCCAACAGCGCCGCCTTCTACTGTCAGTGTCATGAAGTCGCCGATACCTTCTTCGTTAGCAACAGATGCAACATATTCAGGAGCACCTACGCCCAGGTTAACTGCAACGTCTTTTTCCAGTTCCATAGCGCCACGACGACCGATGATCTTCTTAGCGCTCAGAGGCAGGGGTTCGGGAGCAACGTCAGGCATACGTTTTTCACCAGACAGAGTAGGATCGTATTCGCAATCCAGTGTCTGCTGATGATCTGCGGAGTCAGCTACTACTACGTAGTCAACATAGATACCAGGAACTTTAACCAGTCTAGGATCCAGAGTACCAGCTTTCACAACTCTTTCTACCTGAACGATAACGATACCGCCGCTGTTTTTAACAGCCTGGCATACGGATGTACCTTCCAGAGGAGATACTTCTTTTTCGAAGGAGATGTTACCGCTTTCATCTGCATATGTACCTCTGATCATAGCTACATGAATAGGGAATGCAGGGTAGAACAGGTAATCCTGACCTTTGATATTAACCAGTTCGATGATATCTTCTTTTGTGATATCGTTTACTTTACCGCCGCCATTTCTGGGGTCGATGAAAGTACCCAGACCAACTTTTGTGAAAGTACCGGGTTTATGAGCAGCGATATCTCTGAACAGGTGGCACAGAGCACCCTGAGATACGTTGTAAGCTTCCATTTTGTTTTCCAGAGCCATTTTTACCAGAGCGGGAACTGTTGCCCAGTGACCTGCGATATATCTTTTCAGCATGCCTTCATGAGCATAGTGTTCAGCGCCACGGCCGTCTTTGTTACCCTGAGAACCGCAGTATACATATGTCAGGTTGTTGGGTTCGCCTGTTTCCAGGAATCTTTTTTCAACTGCTTTGTTCAGTGCTTCAGGAATAGCACTTGCAACGAAACCGCTGGTAGTAATGGTGTCACCATTTTTTACAAGTTTAGCTGCTTCATCAGCAGTAATAATTTTAACTTTTCTCATCGTTAAAATCCTCCTAAATCTCTTTTGCACAATTCTAAGACACTGGGGCAGACCACTGCCCCAGTGTCAAAGGGTTTAAATTACTTATTTTGTTCGAAACAGATGCGAATTACATCATTTCAACGAAGGACTGCAGTCTTGTTTTAACCTGTTCGAAGGATGTAACTTCCTGGTCAACTTCGATCATCAGGTTCTTAACGCCTCTTTCTTCGAATTCTCTGTACATTACAGGGTAATCCCATTCTTCGGGATCACAGAATTTCATCTGAGCGATGATAACTGCGTCTGCGCCTGTCTGAGTCATTTTGTTCATCAGCATTTTGCCACGACCTTTTTTGGTGTCTGTTGCAACGGAGCAACCATACATCTGCTGCCATGCTTTAGCCATTCTGTACAGAGGACCTTCTTCGCCATCCAGAACGTCTACACGGATCTGTCTGGATTCCTGAGCCAGGTCGTCGTCTACGATAGCCAGACCGAATTCGTTGAAGATGTCAAGCAGTTCGTTGGGTTCCAGCAGGATACCAGCAACGATAACTTTTTTACCTGTCCAAGGCTGAACGGGCATTGCTTTTACTTCAGCAATCAGTTCTTTAACCAGTTCTGTGTGTTTTTCTTTCAGCATGAACTGTCTAGCTTTGAATACAGCGTGACGGCTAACAGCGTCGATTACCTGAGGGTAGTCAGCTGCTACTTTAACGAATTCACGCATAACCTGTCTGTTTTCGTTGTAGATAGCGATGGATCTTTCCAGAGCTGCGTTTGTGATTGTTACGCCCAGATAGTGTTCCAGCTGAGCTTTAACCAGTTCGTATTCTTTTACCAGGAATTTGTTAGCTGCTTCCAGACCTCTGTTCTGAGGATGTGTGAATACGATAACAGGGGATGTGCCTTTCCATTTCTGGCTCAGGCATTTCAGAGTGTCACAAGGTACGGAGAACAGTACAGCTGCCAGGTCATCATAAGCACCTTCACACTGCAGTTCCATAACCTGCTGCATAATGGAACAAGCAAAAGGAGGCAGGTATGTACGAGCTTTGGAAATTGTTTTGCCCTGTGCACCCCAGATACCCATAGGCAGGTAACCTGTTGCATGAACCATTTCTTCAGGAGCGTAGATAGGCATAATACCTACAGCGCCTTTACCGGTTTCTGCTTTATAGTCATCCATTGCTTTTTTAGGATTTGCTGCAATGTCTTTCAATTGAGATAAGATAGCTTCAACTTTACTCATTGTTTTCTCCTCCTTATTCTGCTGCTACGTTAGCTTCCATCATTTCAACCAGAGCCTGAACACGAGTTTCATACTGTGCAGGAGAGTATACACGAGGGTCTGTCTGGTCGCCGTCAAAGCTTACATAAGGCAAGCCGTTCTTTTCTTTGATTACTTCAGCTGTTTCAACGTTCAGGAAGCTCATCAGCTTACAGCTTCTGTTCAGGTGGTAAACAACACCGTCAACTTTACCATGTTCCATGATATCCATCAGTACAGCTGCTTTGTTGCTCAGGCATGTATTGATGTATGTTCTTGTGTAAGCTTCTGCCATGGAGTGCAGGGATTCATCGTTTGCATCATATGTCAGATCCCAGATAGCAGGGTATGCGGAACCTGTCATGATTGTGCCCATGTTTTTCAGTGTTTTGAATGTGTGACCCAGGTGAGGCCATACAGCGATACCTTCCCACTGAATACGTGTTTTTTCTGCGCCTTTGAATGCGTAGATACCAGCTTTCAGGTTTTCTTCCAGTTCGTCTGCGAAAGCTTTGAATGTGATTTCAGAGTAGTCCAGAGAACGAGCTGCAACAATCAGAGCCATGTAGTTGAACAGGTCGAAACCATTCAGAGGAGAGGGTTTATATTTTGTGAAGTCAGCGATTCTGTTCCACTGATATACGGAACGCTGTGTCTGTGCTTTTACTTCCTGGAATTTCTTCCAATCGAAAGGTCTGCCGCAGATTACTTCCAGCTGAGAAATAGCATTTCTGAATTCATCAGCAATGTATTCTTTTGCATATTCAGGAATAGGCATTGTGTGGTTGAAAGGTACGTCGATTACGATGCAGGGAATATCCAGTTCTACTGCAAGGTTTTCATACCATTTCAGCAGTGTGTTACAAATGTTGTTACATGTGATAACCAGATCGGGCAGAGGAACCTTAGCTGCGGGAGAGTTAACCAGAACTTCGGGTGCTACGCCTGTGAGAGCAGCTTCTTTCAAGCATTCCATGTAACCCATGTTTACTCTACCATAGGAACAGCAGTCAATGTTGTAGCCTTTTCTTTCTGCAACATCCAGCATATCCATTGCACCGTGTTTTGCACCGATACCAGCTGCATGTGTTTCGGGATAAACCATAGCGATACCCATAGTTACGCAGAATTCCGGAGGAGCTACAGAAGCAGACCAGCAAACCAGGTCGCCTCTTTCTTTTGCTTTTCTTGCGTCCTCATCAGTTTTTGCCTGATAGTAGCCTAACAATTGTTTTGCTTTCATGCCTTGTGTTAAACTCATTCTAATCCCTCTTTCTTATTTTTTTTGAGCCGCTTCGTATGCAAACAGTGCTGCACCGAGCGCGCCTGTTGTTTGTGGGTTTGGAGCCACAATTACGTCTGTTTTCAATACGCTTGCAACCGCTCTTACAACGCCGGCATTCTGGGCAACGCCGCCAGTCATGACAACGTCTTTTTCCAGACCACCTCTGTAAGCAAGGCCACATGCTCTGCTGGCTACGGACAAATGAACGCCCTTGATGATGTTATTTCTGCTTTCGCCGTTAGAGAGCTGGGAAATAACTTCAGACTCCGCAAATACGGTACAGGTGCTGCTGATAGGAGCAGTATCTGTTGCCTGCGCATCAAGTTCTGCCATTTGATCCAGAGTCGTTTCCAAAACTCTTGCCATAACTTCCAGGAAACGACCTGTACCTGCTGCACATTTATCATTCATAAAAAACTGCCGAATGCCACCTTTGCTGTCCAGTCTGATTGCTTTCGCATCCTGACCGCCGATATCAATGATGGTGCGTGCAGTGGGTATCAAGTGATAAATACCTTTTGCATGGCAGCTGATTTCGCTGATCTGTTTATCAGCGCCTTCAAAAGCGAATCTGCCATAGCCGGTTACAACCAAATAAGAGATGTCTTCTCTGGTCAGGCCACTTACTTTGTAAGCCTGTTCCAAAGCTCTCTGGGGACCCGAAGAACCTGTTCCGACCTGAACAACTTCTGCGGCCACAACGTCTTTCCCGTCTTTCAGGATTACAACCTTGGAAGAAGCGGAACCAACGTCAACACCCATTGTATACATGTTTTGTCCTCCTTTGATCTATATATTTGACCATGCGATAAAAACAAAATGAAATGTAATTTTTTTGTCAACCATTGCTCTTCCCCGTTTGATGAGCAACTTTATGATTGTGTTACCAATCACATTACAAAAACCTATATTTACATATAAGTTTTCGTCGTTTTGCAATGCAGATGACTTATTTCACTCCCTGCATTTGTCTTGATTATAACATCTTTACTTTTTGATTGCAACCATATTGTTAAAAATTTATTATATTTTTTCAAAAATCAAACAAAAAAACGACATACCTGCAAAAACGGTGGATTCTGTATACAATTTAGTTCTCTTTCCCATTTTTTCCTTCCACTTTTTGTAAAAATTCGTGTGATTTTTTTAAAATCTCCCCTAATTTTTAGCAAAACAGCAGAGGAATCTCAACATTTTTACAAACAACGGAAATAGCTAAATGTATACACTCCCCATACAAAATTGCTTTGTATACGAATTATTTGTATTCCAAATCCTTCTAAATCACTAGAATTTGTTAAATAATCTGCAAAAATCCCCTTCTCCAGAAATCGCAATATGACCATTTCTTTCACAAAAACAAAAAAGCGAAAGAATCCATAAACAGATTCTTTCGCTTTTCCATTTCATTTATTTTTTTTCATCTGGGCAATCTCCCATAGCAATTCTTCTTCTGTTCGAATGACAAAAGGTGTAATTCCAAACGCTTCCGCTTTTTCCTCCAGCATCCGCAGACACAGTTCATAATAACCGCCTTTTACATGCAGGCGTTTTGCCATTTTGGGCAAAATCTCCTCATTGATCTCCCGCAGGTTTAACAGTTGTTTCCCGTTAACATTTTCCCACTGGATCATTGCCCGCAGCATAGCATAAGCTTTTTCTTCGCTCCATTTTCTGTCAATGTAATATTTCTCGCCCGCCAGACCATAGAGCAGCCTCATACCATCAAAATATCCCAGCGTCATATCCTTTTTGGTCTGTTCCCCGTCAAACTGCAGGATGCCACCAAGTTTTTCCCTTGGTGCCACTACAGTGACGTTCACACCTTCTGGTATCTTCACCTTTTTTTCATAGCCAACGCCAAAGATACGGATGACAATAATATCTTTGTAGCCTCTTTCCACCAGGCTATTCAAAGGCACCACGTTTTTGATGCTGCCATCTGCATAAAACTTTCCGCTTAATGGTTCCCGTTTGAAAGCAGGGAAATAAGCACTGGCCAGCAACATATCATGGATTGTCCCCTTTGGCAGCGCAGCCGCTTCCAGATCCAACTCTTTTTTATCTGTCAAAGAATATGTCACCAGATAGAAATTGACATCTGACTGACGAATTTTCTCCTCATCCACCACTTCTTCCAACAGATTCCGTAATGGTTCTGCATCGAAACCACGATTTTTAATGACTTTCGCCATATCCAGCAAAAAAGACGGCCATTCATTCCAACGCATTTCTTTATCAAAAAAAGCTTTCATCTGTACATCATCTACATCAATAATCTGAGAAAAGGTCAGATTTTCCCAAAGATGTACCGCTTTATCCAGATCACGCATTGCCATCAGTGCCCCATTCAAAGCGCCTACAGAAGAACCAGAAACAGCGCAGTATTTGACACCAACTTCCTCAAAAGCTTGCCAAACCCCAATTTCATAAGCGCCTTTTGCGCCGCCGCCTTCCAAAGCAATGGCATATTCTTTTGATAAATCCAGCTTGATTTCCATGGCTTCCCCCTTATTCTGCCAATTTTTCCAATGCCACTTCCAAAACTTCTCCTGCAATAGGTGTTGCCTTGCCGTAATCAGAATTTTCAATGACAACTGCTACAGAAACCTGCGGATCTTCCGCCGGTGCATAACCTACAAACCAAGAATGGTCTTTGCCTGTGGCATTTTCTGCTGTACCCGTTTTACCAGCAACAGTTACGCCGCTGATCTGAGCCGCTGTACCTGTACCATGATCTACAACACCCACCAGCAAATCATTAAGCTGGCTCGTTTCTGTAGGAGAACAGATTTCCATGAGTTTTTCCGGCACAGTTGTATCGCCGATTTCTCCATTTGCATACTGAATGTGATCAACAATATATGGACGCATCATAATACCGTCGTTTGCCACAGCAGAAATCATCATTGCCATATACAGAGGTGAAACACTTGTTTTCCCCTGACCAATGGATGTTTCCACCAATTCACTTTCTGAAGAATCTTTATTCAGTGACATGACGCTCTGACTGTGTGCCAACGCAAAACCATAATCAGAAAGAATGCCACATTCCTTCATAACTTTGCTCAGGTTTCCTGCCCCGATTTTTTCTGCAAGAGCCGCAAAATAACAGTTGCAGGATTCCGCCATGGCTTCTTCCATATCTACTGTGCCATGGGCTTTGTTATTGTAACAATGGATGACCTTGTTTTCAAATTCCGCTTCGCCTGTACAATCATAAGTAAAGCTCTCCCAATCGGGCACATATTCCATTGCCGCAAGGGCAGTGATAATCTTGAACGTAGACCCGGGAGGATACAAGCCTTGGGTTGCGCGGTTTACGAGAGGGCTATCTTCATCTGTAGTCAGATAATCCCAATCGCCGGAAACAGTATTCGGGTCAAAGTCAGGATATGCCTGCATTGCCAAAATACGTCCTGTGGAAGGTTCCATAACCACAACAGCGCCTTTTGTACTGCCCAGCAAATCCCCTGCCGCACTTTGGATATCCATATCCAGTGTCAGTACCACATCATTTCCTTTGGGATCTTTTCCTTCCAGCAGACCAGACAAACGCTGGAGCAATTCCTGATGGACGGACATCAATTCAAAGTTATAAGCCGCTTCCACACCGGTTTTCCCTACACTACTATATCCCGTTACGTGGGCAGCCATACGTCCTCTGGGATATTCACGCAAATAACTGCCATCTTCCTGTAACGTACTGGTTGCCAACACTTCTCCGTTCCGATCCAGAATATCACCTCTCTGGATGCCTTCCTCATCGTTACGCAGACGGATATTATAAGAGTTACCGGATATTTCCGCGCGATCTACAATCACTAACTTGCCAAGATACCCCAGCAGCAGAAAAAAGCAAAGTGCCAGGAGCCAGAAGATGAACTGAACCCAAAAAGTTAGACAATATTTTCAAATTAAAATTGTTTAAGAAGCCAGAAGGGCTTGTTGTCTGTAAATTGCAGGTGGCAAGCCCTTTAACTTTGCTTTGATTCGATGGTTATTATAATAATCTAAATATTCCACCAGTTCCTGCTTGAAATGTTCCATAGATTGAAACTGTTGAAGATAGAGAAGTTCGCTCTTGAGCAGTCCAAAGAAATTTTCCATGACAGCATTGTCCAGACAGTTACCCTTTCGGCTCATACTTTGCCGGATTCCTTTTTGTTTGAGCATTTGGCGGTAATATTTGTTTTGGTACTG
>NZ_FRAH01000015.1:0-9943 GCF_900142265.1 Anaerotignum lactatifermentans DSM 14214
ATACAGCATTGCTGAAAGCCCTGTATCTGGCTACCT
The DNA here is from genome assembly GCF_900142265.1 of Anaerotignum lactatifermentans DSM 14214. Taxonomy (GTDB): domain Bacteria; phylum Bacillota; class Clostridia; order Lachnospirales; family Anaerotignaceae; genus Anaerotignum; species Anaerotignum lactatifermentans. Next base: position 37 of record NZ_FRAH01000015.1, read on the forward strand.
TTGAAGCCACAAAAAAATGGACAACCACCATCCGGAACTGGGGTCAGGTCTACGGAGAATTAAGTATTATGTATGAAGGACGGCTTCCAGAATAAAAAGAACAGATTGGTTAAAACAGGCAGAAAAGCCGCCTGTTATTGACATGCCATCTTTTGGATGGTATATATAAAACAAAGGTGGAGTGCTTCATTTCAAAGCATTCCACCCAGTCTTATCATAGAAGAATCTTATTTACAGACTTTTCTTCATACCCTCCATTCCACCCAGTCTTATCATAGAAGAATCTTATTTACAGACTTTTCTTCATACCCTCCTTTTGATTTATTGGAGATAATTAAACATGATTTACATATTCCACCAAACTATCCCTCGTGATTCTCCACCGATTCCCAATCCGAAACCCTTCCAGTTTTCCAGAGTGCAGCAAATCCAGCAGTGTGTTTTTTCCCACTCTTAATATCTTTTGACATTCAGAGAACGTCATAATCACAGGAATATCGTATGTTGTCATAATGAAAAAACCTCCTTTTCAAATATAAAAACGGTTTGTATTGGTTCTTTTCTGTTTATAACTATGTTCCTTAGGCTTGACTCCTTTGTATGCGTAACTTGCCTATCTGTGATGATATATTATCTCTTTAGCAACAAAGAAAAAGCTATATAGTTACACAAACAAAAAGGAGGATAAAAAATGAGAGCAGCAAGAAAATTTATTTTGGCAGTTTCCAATGTATTGGCAGCAGAAGTGGTGGTTTGGCTTGTAAACCATTTGACAGATGAAAGAAAGGGGAGATGAATATGCCTGCGCTGGTAGAAACAATGTTCAGTGTCAGAGAAAAACCTTGGCATGGTCTTGGTACCATTGTCGCAGAAGCGCCCGATTCTCAAGAGGCACTGCGCCTTGCAGGTCTGGACTGGAATGTGGTGCAAAAGGATATTGTCACAGCAGATGGACGAGATTATATTCCTGGATTCAAAGCGAATGTCAGAGATAGGGACAATAGCGTTCTGGGAATTGTGACAGATCGGTATAAAGTGGTGCAAAACAAAGAGGCATTTGCTTTTACAGATGCTTTGCTGGGAGAAGGTGTTCGCTATGAAACGGCAGGCAGCTTGCAGTCCGGCAGAAGAACATGGATTTTGGCAAGACTTCCTCATCAATATATCATCAATGGCGAGGAGATCACGCCTTATCTGGTGTTTATGAATAGTCATGATGGCAGTGCAGCTATCAAGGTAGCAATGACACCTGTCCGGGTTGTCTGCAACAATACTTTGAATCTGGCATTATCTACGGCAAAAAGAAGTTGGAGCTGTCATCACACAGGAGATATTCAGGGAAAAATGGAAGATGCGAGAAATACATTGCTGTATGCAGGACAATATATGGCTGAACTTGGAAAAAGTTTTGAGATATTACAGCAAATGAAACTGCGGGATCAAAAAGTGATGGAATATATAGAAATGCTGCTTCCTGTTCGGGAAGACGCAACACCATTGCAAAGGAAAAATATACAGAAATTGCGGGATGATATGAAACAGAGATATTTTGACGCACCAGATCTGATGCACACAGAAAAGAGTGCCTATCGTTTTATCAATGCGGTATCAGATTTTGCAACACATACAAAACCATTACGGGAGCGTGCAAATTATAAAGAGAATCTGTTTGCAAAAACAGTAGATGGAAATCCGCTTATTGACCGTGCGTATCAAATGGTATTGGCAGCGGCATAAGTTTTTACAAGGGATAGATGGTTCTATCCCTTTATTTTTTAGGAGGTTATTATGAGAGTTTTGGTAAAAACAAAGGGTCTAAGCCATGAAGAATGGTTGAAATATCGTACACAAGGTATTGGAGGTTCGGATGTATCTGTCCTAGCTGGATTGAATCCCTATAAATCTGTCTATCAGCTTTGGCGGGAAAAGACAGGACAGGCTGAACCAGTAGAAACGGATAGTGAATATGCCCATTTCGGAACTGTTTTGGAACCAGTGGTACGGAAAGAGTTTATGAAGCGTACAGGCATCAAAGTGAGAGCCAGAAATATGCTGCTGCAAAGCAGTGAACACCCATTCATGTTGGCAAATTTGGATGGGGTTATTAAAGAAAAGGATGAAATGGTGATTTTTGAAGCAAAGACAGCCTCTGCCTATAAACAGAAAATTTGGGAGGAAGGCGTTCCTCCGGAATATCTTCTGCAGATACAGCACTATATGGCAGTAACAGGTGCTAGAAAAACATATATTGCGGCTTTGGTAGGCGGCAATCATTTTTATTTTCATGAGGTGTTCAGAGATGAGAAGTTGATCGCGCAGATCATTGCCATGGAAGAACATTTTTGGAAAGTGCATGTGATTGGTGGAAAAGAACCCATTCCAGATGGCTCTCAGGCAACAACGATACAAATGAACGAAAGGTTTTCCGTATCCAATGGAAAGCCAATACGGTTGCCGGAAGAAGCTTTGTCCATTTGCAGTCGATACGATACTTTGTCGGAACAAATCCGAAAACTAGAAGAAGAGAAAGCTGCAGCAGTCAATCAACTGAAAAATTATATGCGAGAGTACGAAACAGGAATTGTTGGAAATCGGAAAATCACATGGAAGATGGTATCCAAGAGTTCTGTAGATACCAAACGCTTGAAAGAAGAACAGCCAGAAATTTATGAAGCGTATCTGTCAGAAAGTCAGTATCGGAAATTTACAGTTGCGTAAGGGGGATAAAAGCGTATGGAACAGATTCGGCTGTTAAAGCCAAGCGAAATCGAATGTAGAATTGGTACCATAGGAGAAAAAGGGCTGACATTGCTTCTATATAAAGATGCCAGAGTGGACATGAAGATATTGGATGAGGTATATGGTCCTTTGAATTGGCAGAGAACTCATGTAATGATCGGCAATCATCTGTATTGTAAGGTCAGTGTTTGGGATGAGGCAAAACAACAGTGGATTTCCAAAATGGATGTGGGAACAGAAAGTTATGCGGAAAAGGAGAAAGGACAAGCCAGCGATAGTTTCAAAAGAGCCTGTGTCTCTTTGGGTATTGGAAGAGAACTGTATAAAGCTCCTTTTATTTGGGTTCCAGCGGGGAAAACCCATATTCAGAAAAAGGGAGAACGGTATATCACCTATGACAAGTTTCAGGTAAGAGAAATACATTATAATGAAGAAAGAGAAATAGTGGGGCTTCTGATCTGCAATCAGGAAGGAAAACTGATCTATGAAATGCAGGCAGAAATGACAGCGATAGATGTGATCCAGAGAGAATTGCAGCGTACAGGGGTAGCATTGGAAACGGTATTGCAGAGATACGGCTTACATAGTCTGGAAGAGGCACCGGAAGAAGCCTGGCAGAGAATCATCAATAGTCTGAAAAAGACAAAATCAAAGGGATGCGCTGCATAGAATGAGAATGACGGTTATTTGAGCCGTCATTCTTTTTTTCTGTGAGGAAGATATAGTATAATGCTGAATATAAGGAGGGGATTAGAGTGGAAGAAAACACAGGAACAATCACTTTGGCTGAATGGGCAAAGGAATATCATAAGAAGCAACAGCAGCAAGCCCAAAAGACAGGATCTAAGGGAAAGAAAATCCCAAAGTATACAACAAGATTTAAGTTTGATTTGTATGCAAAGGTAATGTTGCGTTTAAGTTTGATTGTGGGATTTTATATTGATAAAGAAAATAAATTTACACATAGTATTTTGGCAGAAGATTTATTGGAGAACAACTGGGAAGAAAAGGTTGCAAAAAGACGAGAACATGAAGATAAAGAAATTTCACAAGCTTTGGAAACAGCCAGTTTGGAACTAGTGCAGATAGGGGAAGAAAAAGAAATTGTGACAAACTTCCTTCGTCTGAGTTTTAAAATGCAGTGTGTAATAAAGAGGTGTTTAAACCTAATTTATAAGATGGATAATGCAGATGAGGAAAAAATCATAGATGAATTGACTGTGGATAGGAGAAGAGAATCCATATTGGCAAAACATATTGGTAACAATCAGGAAACAGTTGCAAGATACAGATCCTAATGTAAAAGCGGAAGGAAAACGATTATGGAAGGCAATTTGTTTTCCAGATAAAAAACTGGAAGAGAAGTTTGGTCAGAAAGAATATTGGGTAGAGCAATACAACAAAAAATATGAAAAAATAGTAGATAGCTGGTATGATATGCCCTTGGGATATAAAACAATCGATTGTTTTATACCAGAAGAAACTGCATTTTTTGAATATATTCTGGAGCAAATGCCGTTTTTGATTGAGTGGAACGGAAAAAAGAAAAAGCTTTTCAAACTGTTGAGAGCAGGCTATTGGGAAGTACTGGATTTAGAAGTTAGGAAGAATATTCTTCTGATGCTGAATCGTATTTTGTGCTTAGAAAAAGAAAGTGCCACAAAATTAATTTTGACACACACAGGAGATGAAGAATTTAATTTAGAAAAAGTAATCTTTAAACTTCTGTATCCTAATTATTATAGGATTAAAAAATACTTAGATGAGATTGAAGCAAATGCAGGATATATTGGACAATTAGATTGGAATAGGGATGTTTCGTTAGAGTATTTGGAAAAATCACTTCTAGATATTAATGAAAAAATGCAGGATCTTTACAATCATTGTTTTGTGCCGATTAATACAGAGGATTTTGATAACGATATGGAATTCTTTTTAAAAACAACTTATGAAAAATTCGAAAACAAGAAAAATCAAGATAAAAAACACGTGGTATAAAAGTTTATACCACGTGTTTTTGTTATATGGAAATCAGGCATTCCGTACAGGTGTAACGGGCTGAACGGGCTAAAGCTTTTTTTATTTTTGTCATGATAGTTCTTACAGAACTGGTGTATACTTTTTTCTTTTTGATAAAAAAGAGTGAAAAAGTGTGTAAAGCCCGTTACAGAGTAAAAATCTTAAATTTCAAATCTGATAATGTGGGATGTAATCACAATATATAGAGTGATTACATCCCATTATCATTTTGTAATGGGTTTGGATTATGATATTTTCGAAGGGTGCACAACTTCAAAATTTAAAGAAAGGAAGCTCCTTCCGTGTGCGCACAAAATGCCGCGGCATCGGTTGGACGAAAATGATCATGTCGAAAAAAGGCAAAAAAAGGACTTGGAGTCTGCTAGAAGGACTAGAAGAATTAGATTTTTGCGAGGAGAAAACAGTGGGCAGGGAGGCAGAAGAAGAAAGTCAAGAGTTGTCAATTTTCACACCTCCCGATGATGAAGAAGACGATATTGCAGAGGATTCTTCCGGGTTGGCAACAGCGAAAAAGCTCTCAGCGTCTGAGTGGGCAGAGATTTTACGGAATCGCAATGATTTCGCTGTATGGAATGGGCGGCTCCACATCTATATTGAAAAATTCGGATATTGGCGTATGGTGAAATCTACAAATGACAATCGGGAGATTCGTCAGCTTTTTGAACCTGAGGAGCGACATTTCATTAATAAACACATGCTGGGAGAAGTGGTGCAGTGGCTACTTTTAGACGCACCCCAAATGCCAACGGAAAGGTGGGAAAGCCGTTTTTATTTAAATTTATGCGATTGTGCAGTAGATTGGCGTCGAAAGAAGCGGGAGCCGATTTATGACCGCAAGCGATTGTATTTTCGTTACTACATAAATTTGGGCAGCTACGATCTCAATCGCACAAGCACTGGCAAATTTCAGAATTTTTTGAATGATGTTTTCGGGACGCATGAGAAAACGAAGAGAGAGTTTTGCAAATTTTTGGGGCTTTGTCTGAGTGATATCCGTGATTTGAAAATCGCTGCGTTTTTGTACGGACCAAGCAATACGGGAAAATCTGTAATGCTCAATCTGTTGAAGAAGTTAATTGGCTCTGAATTTACTGCGTCTGTTTCATTTTCGCAGCTGGGCAATGAGTTTGCCATCAGCCGATTGGTGGGCAAAAGACTCAATGTTTCAGGCGAAGTTAGCGGGACAACGAATAAACGACTGGATATTTTCAAGAGTTTGACCGGAAATGATGAGATCGAAGTTTGTAATAAATATGAGGACTATGCAGCCTTTGCAAACGAGGCATTGCTGGTTTTTGCTTGCAACAATTTCCCGCCAGTTCAGTCAGTGCCAGAGTTGGAGTCTTTTTTATCAAGGGTAATAATTTTCCCTTTTGAAAATCAAAAGCCCAGAGATCAGTGGATTCCTGAATTGGAAAGCGTTCTTGTGGAAGATGCTACGGGTATTTTGGATGCAGCTATAGAAGGACTACGACAGCTAGAGGAGGATGATTTTTCGATGAAAGAAACCAATCCGATGCAAAATGCAAAAAGGGAATTTGTACGTTTGTACGACAATTTCTCTCTATTTGCTGATGAATATCTGATTGAAAATCCACAGAGTAGGATAGCTACGCGAGAAATAGGTAGAGCCTATGGGATGTTTTGTATGCGAGAGGGATTGATACCTTTGGCAGAAAATATCTGGGTTCAGCGGCTGAAGCAAAAGTTTGTTTGTGAATCAACAACTGTTAGCGTGGATGGCGGACGCATTCGGGGATTCCAAGGGATTGAACTGCGTATGGAGTAGAAGGCGTTGAAGACGTATGTTGATGCGTATCATTGATATATTATTCTGTTGAGGAGGAGAAATATGAAAAAAGAGGTTGCAATTTGCGAAAAATATTTGTTGACATTAGAGGAGGCTGCCTTGTATACAGGGATCGGCATCAATAAGCTGCGTGAAATGAGCAACGATGAGAACTGTGATTTTGTTGTTTGGAATGGCAGTCGACGTATGCTGAAGCGGAAGAAGTTAGAAGAATTTCTGAATGCAGTGTATTCGATCTAAATGTTTGGGGCTGTGGCATATTGCGACAGCCCTTTGTTTGTAAAGGAGGAAAGTAAGTGGCAAAAAGATATGATAAGAAGCATCGTTTGTTGAAAACAGGAGAAACTGAACGAGCAGATGGGTATTATGTTTATCGCTGGACTGGGCAGGATGGAAAGCGTCGGAGTGTGACAGCCGGAACTTTGGAAGATCTCAGAAGAAAGGAGGAAGAAATTCAAAAGGATATTTCGGATGGTATCCGGATGGATGCGCGAACGGTTACGGTAAATGATTTGTTTCAACTGTGGAAACAGCTGAAACGGGGGATCAAAGATAATACATTGCAAAATTACTGTTATATGTATACACAGTTTGTGGCTGAGGACATTGGAATGATGCCGGTAGGGAAGTTGAAGCGATCTGATGTGAAACACTTCTATAATAAAATGGCAGAAGATCGTGGGTTGAAAATTGCGACTATTGACAATATCCACTCTGTTTTACATCAGGTTTTGCAAATGGCAGTAGAGGACAGTTATGTTCGAACCAATGTTTCGGATAATCTTTTGAAAGAATTGAAACAGACATATCATGCCAAAGAAAAAAGAAAAGAAGCATTGACGATGCCAGAACAGGAGCTTTTTCTGGATTTTCTTGCATCAGAAAAGACACCATACCATCATTGGTATCCTATTTTTACAGTGATGGTTGGAACAGGTATGCGAGTTGGGGAGATCTGTGCTCTGCGTTGGGAAGATATTGACTTGGAGAAAGGTGTTATTTCTGTCAATCATACGTTGGTGTATTATGACCATCGAGATGGGAATGGCTGTTATTATAACATACATACGCCAAAGACAAGAGCGGGGCAACGGAAGATTCCTATGACAGATGAGGTGAAGGATGCTTTTTTGGCAGAAAAGGCTTATCAGGAATATAATCATCTTCATTGTAAGGTTGTCGTGGATGGATTCACAAATTTTATTTTTATCAATCGGTTTGGAGGTGTGCAGAGACAAGGAACATTAAATAAAGCATTGCGGCGGATCATCAGAGATTGTAATGAGATGCAGTTGGCAAAAGGGTTAGGAGAACCAGTACTGTTACCTAATTTTTCCTGTCATACATTGCGTCATACATTTACAACACGCTTGGTAGAGGCGGGTGTAAATATCAAAGTGATTCAGGAACTATGTGGACACGCAAGATCGGATGTGACACTGGATGTGTACACAACAGTGACAAAAGAATTGAAAGAAAGAGAGTTTCAGCATTTTCAGGAGAAGATGAAGGAGCGGAGGGAAAGGTAGTGGGAAAATCCTAGATCGTAATTTTATTGCGATCTAGGATTTTAATTTTTTTGTTTATTAATTAACGGATTTTGAGTTGCAAATTTAGTCGTAGACGAACAATTAATAATTAAACGATAAAGAAATTTGCGTATGCTGCGAATTTTGATACAAATCGCTGTGAAAATGGAGACAATTTAACAACGAACGAAATATGTAAAGGAGAGAAAAGTGTTGAAAAAATGTGCGAGTGATGATATAATCAAAGCAGAATAGGAAGGAGGCGAACGGTGTTATGGATTTGACGAATTTTAGGGTGTTTGACTTTAACGAAGGGCTGCCATATGTATCTATTACAAGTAATGGACTTACATTTAATAAGTCGGTTATTATGAAGATGAATTACCCTGCCTACGTTAGATTATTGATTAATGAGACAGATAAGCAGATGGCGATTCAGATTTGTGGCGAAAATGATGCTAGAGCGGTACAATTTTACAAGCAAAATCCTAGAAACATATTATCAGTTAGATTCAATTCAAAGGATTTGATCAATACCATTGAAAGGATCTGTGAATGGAATTTGGAAAATACATCGTATCGTGTCAATGGAGTCATTGTACCAGAAGCAGATTTGATGCTGTTTAACTTATCAGATGCTACGCCAATGACTTAAATTAAAACTTCCGAGTTCTACAAAAAAAGCCTACATGAGGGCTCAATCTCACATAGGCTTTTCGTAATGTAGCAGAGACAATGGTCACCTACTAAATTACCTATCACAAATAATTTAGCATTTGTCTCTGCTCATTTCCACAGTTTTACGGATTCGTCTGTAAAAAATCTGCGTAAAGGAGGGATTTTCATGACAAATGAAAAACAAGAAGAACTTGTTTTTACACCTTACATAACATTGAAAAATGGGCATCGGATATATGCTCGTCAATATGGGAAAAAGGTGTTTTGCTTTCCTAAAAAACGTGAAAAAACAGATGGAAGCAATTAAGATATTTTAAGACTACATTGTTGGGATGTTTGGTGACCGCATCCTTTCTTTATAAAGAAAGGCGGGATTTACTATGAATAAAAAAAGAAGTAGCAAAAATATGGCTACATGTGCTTCAGAAGTATTACGTTCAAATGAAAGTTCTAAGATTCAAAAGTCTTTAGCAGCAAGCGTTTTATCTCAAAGTGATCCTAATAAGGTTACTGGAAGTGCGATGGAATCTAAAGCTGCTAAGGTACTTAACAGTGATAAGTATTCTGAAACGACAAAAAGTTTAGCAGCGAGCGTATTGTCGCAGTCAGATAAAAAAAGATAATCCATTTTGAAATAAAGGTGATTAACAATAAATTGTTAATTACCTTTATTTATTTTTCAAATAAAAATAAGAGGTTAGTATGGAAATACGGTTGTTTTTTATTATGAAGATCAAATAGATATAATAAAAAGTGTTTTTAAACTTGTGTGGAGTGAGAGGATGTGTTTGTACCCTCTCTGTACCAATTTTGTACCATCCCCAAAAAGGTTTACAGACTGAACCATACAAAATCAAAAATCTCAAAATAGAAAAAGTCCCGAAATACACAGGATTGAGAAGAAGCGTACAAAATCATTTGGAAATATCTTTACAATCCCCACAATGAAACCCCTGGACATGCCTAAGAAAGCAGAAACAAAAGCTCCTGCTGCTGTGGCTGCTCCCGTTGCAGAAAAAATCGACTTCTCCAACGTAAAGGTTGAACCTCTGTTTGAAGAATTCGTGGACTTCGATACATTCGCGAAATCCGACTATAGAGCCGTAAAAGT
>NZ_FRAH01000015.1:10128-53629 GCF_900142265.1 Anaerotignum lactatifermentans DSM 14214
CATGAAGTGGATGGTCACGAAGGTCTGAACCTGCTGATGGTGGATGATAGAATCCCCGCAGGTGCAAAACTGTACTAATTATAAGTAGAAATGCAGAAGGCGTTTTCTCGTAAGAGGAAACGCCTTTTTTGCACTTATATGCTTTCTTCAGGAAAAATACGGTTAAAATATTCATTCAAGACAGAATAATTATTTTGTTGACTTATGTGCATGTTTTGCACAAGAAAACTTCTGCGTTTCATAAAATGATAAGATGTCAGGAGGCATTTTCTCATACTTGCCTCTTTGTGTCTTTCTTGGTGAAACAGTTGATTTTCTGGCTTTTATATGCAATGAAAAAACAAGAAAATGCCAAAAAATCGTTGATTTCTGTCGTTACATAGTGTACTATTAAATGAATCAAAGTAAACATTCAGAATAAAATTTCTGAAAGAGCCTTTGGGGAATATATCGTGATAAGAGCAAACCATCTTCGAAATTGAGGGGTGGTTTTTATTTTACGAAAGTTGACAATGTGTCTTCATTTTGCATTTTTGGAGTGAACTTGCTTGGGAACTAGAGTTGATGCGCTTATCAAATGGATTCTTGGCGCAAAAATATCACATGCAGATTTTGTGGAAAAATCTGTATCGAGCAATCAGATTGCTCTTCGGATCGGATCGGCGTTCGGTGTCCTTTTTGAACTGTGTAATATATGCAGAGTGTTATTTTTCAGCAATATGGGGTATGCGATGGTAAATCGTTTGATTTATCTGAGATTTTATCTGATTTATTTGGTATGCTGCGCTGCATTTTTGATCATTGATTTTTTCTGTAGTTTGTCAGTTATGGTAAGACATCGGTTTTACATGATCAGCGTTGGTATGATTTTGTTTTGGCATCTGCTGTTTAATATGTACAATGTGTATCTGTCTGGTGCTATGGCGTACTTTACCATCGTCACGGCGGTTTTTTTCTTTTCCGGTTTTTTGATGTTCAAACCTCTTTATACCATCATTAGTTTGGGCGTATGCTACCTGACGTATATCTGGTTTATCAACCCTATATTCAGTGTGGGTGAGATCGTCAATTTTTCTGTGACCATCTGCTTGTGTATCTTGATGTATCTCATCCGGTATAAGCACCTGCGCATTGAAATCAGTCAGGCAAACCAGATGCGGGAAGTACAGCAGGAACTGACAGATGCCCAGCGGGATTTTCGTCTGACCATTGAGCAGTATGAAATGATTCGTGAGCAGGAAAGCTCCATCACCTTTGAATGGGACATTCAGGAAGACTGGATTCGCTTTTCCAAGGAGTGGAAGCATTACTTCGATCATCCAGAAAGTATCCCTCAATTTTATGATTTTATCAAAAATCTGGAACAGCTGTCCTCATCACATAAAGAGATCCTGCTTACCTGTATGCGGAATATCAAAAAGGGTGTCCCTTATCAAAAGTATGAGTTTATGCTGCCTGTCAAAAACGGCGGAAACAGATGGTTTGAAATCCGCGTGATTACCCAGACCAATAAGCAGAGCGAGCCTGTTTTGGGTATTGGGATTCTTTCGGATATTACAGACCGAAAGGACAGGATCAGTCAGCTGGAAAAAGAAATCCAAATGGATCTTTTCACCGGTCTATTGAACAAAGCCTCCATCGAGCGTTACGGCAAACGAAAACTGTCTGAACTGCGGGAAGGAGAAAAACTGGCTGCTTTGATTGTGGATATGGATGACTTTAAGGACATCAACGACCAATATGGGCATCCCATAGGGGATTATGTGCTCAAAGAAGCCGCTGACATCCTGCGTCATCATGCCCCTGTGGGAGCAAGGATTGGCAGAATCGGTGGGGATGAGTTTATGGTATTGCTGATCGGTTGTAACATATCCTGTATGGAAACATATGCGGAAGAAGTCATCAGCAAAATTCCCAGAATACATTGGAATGGCATAGAGGTTTCTCCCAGCTGTAGTATGGGGCTGGCAGTGGCATCCACGCCCAATGTGAGCTATGATGAGCTTTACCGCAAAGCCGATGAAGCATTGTATCACGCAAAACAGCTGGGCAAAAACCGGCTGTACAGCTTATTTTCTGAACAGACGGAAAACAATTGAATCCTTTGGCAAAATCGTTGAAAAACGATGACGCAAAGCTATGAGTCTACGGCAGAAAGCTGCTATGATCGTCAAGCTGCAAAAATGACTGGCATCCCTGTGTCTGATTTTTTGCAGCTTTTTCTTTTGGGAGGGATGTTATTTGAATGAGGTATATCGTCAGGAAAAGAAGTATTTCATGACACTTTTTGATATGAAAAAACTTTCCGGTCAGCTGGATCAGGTCATGATACAGGATGCCCATAACGGCGCAAACGGCTACAATATCCGCTCCCTGTACTTTGATACCATCAACGAGCGGGATTATGAGGCGAAAATAGATGGTCTGGAGCTGCGGCGGAAAATCCGTCTTAGGATTTACGACCCTGCCGCCGATTTTGCTATGCTGGAAATGAAACAGAAGGAAGGCAGCTACCAGAAAAAGCGTTCCCTGCGGGTTTCCCGGGAAGATGCCATAGAGCTGACAAAAGGCAGGTATCACAGCTTGCTGAAATATACGGACCCTTTTGCGGCGGAGTGCTACGGGCTCATGCACATGGCGTGTTATCGCCCCAAAACCATTGTGGAATATAAGCGAAAAGCCTATATCGCCAAGGAAAATAAAATCCGCATCACATTTGATCATCAGATTCAGGCAACAGAAAGCTGTATGGAGTTGTTTTCACCGGATTTGAACATGTGTCCGGTGCTGGATCGGTTCAATGGGGTGCTGGAAGTGAAATATAACGGCTTTCTGCTCAGTTATATCAAGGAACTGGTCAACGAAGCCAATCGTTCGGAATTATCAGTGAGCAAATATTGTCTGGCGCGGAGCGCCACCATGAAATTTGCGTTATAGGAGGGATGTCGTATGAGAAAAGTATTACTGGAGTTTTTAGAAAGCACGGGGCAATTGGATTTACAGACCATCATACTGCGTATGGCGGTGGCAACATTGGTGGGTTTTTTGATTTACCTGTCCTACATGCTTTCCCATGAAGGAAGCATTTACAGCCGAAAATTCAATGTTTCCCTCATGGCGCTGACGGTCATCACAACGGCAGTCATGATCGTCATTGGCAATAACATTGCGTTGTCCCTTGGTATGGTGGGCGCCCTGTCCATTGTCCGTTTCCGTACTGCCATCAAGGATTCCCGTGACACCGTTTACATTTTCTGGACCATTGTCACAGGTATCTGCTGCGGTTCCGGCGATTTCCTCATTGCTGGTATCGGCGGGGCATTTACGTTTTTGATTTTGCTTATTTTCGGACGTATCAAAAATGACAATCGTGTGTTGTTCATCATTCGTACCGCAAGGGTCAATGAGGCGCGGATCGAAGCGCTCATGTTCCAGTATTTTGCCCGGAAAGCAAATCTGCGGGTAAAGAACACCACAGAAAACAGTGTGGAATTTATTTATGAAATCAGCAAACGTCTGCTGGATAAAGCCGGCAATGCCACAAAAGGAAATATGAAAGGAAAAAGCATCACCGATGCCATCTATGAAATCGGCAATATCGAATACTGCAACATGGTGATGCAGAACGACGAAATCAGCAGCTAATGGGAGGGGAGGAAAATGAAATATCGTATTGCAGGGATTGCTGCAATGGTGCTGGTACTGCTTGCGGTATTTCTTGCCGACAACGTAGATACCGAAAACCCGGAAAAACGGGTCCATCAGCATCTCACTGCCCGTCAGCAAGACGCCGGATGCGACTGCGACGGCACCACCCTTTGTACCCATCTGCCTTTGCTGGTCATTGATACAGGCGGCGTGGTCATCCCTGGTGAGCCCATCCTTAATGACCAATCAGAAACAATTGGCTACACCACCGCAGCTGACGGAAACACCATGATTTCCGCCAAGCTCTCTGTTATGAGCAATGAGGAACAGAACCATCATCCCACAGATACGCCGGACATGGAAAGCAATATCATGATTCGTATTCGAGGCAACTCCTCCCGCCATTTCAATAAAAAGAGCTATCGTGTGAAGTTGGTGGAGGATACGGAGGGACTGGTCAATCGGGACCTGCCGCTTTTGGGCATGAGCAAAGAAAATGATTGGGCACTCCATGGACCATTTCTGGATAAAACCCTCATCCGAAACTATATGTGGATGAATATCTCCGCGGAAATCATGGGTTATGCGCCGGAAGTACGTTTCTGTGAAGTCATCCTCAATGGAGAATATCAGGGGGTCTATGTCCTGATGGAAACCATCAAGGAAGACGATTATCGGGTGAACCTCAGCAACTACGAGGAAGGCAGTGACCAAACCAGCTATTTGGTGCTGCTGGATGACCCTGATGGAAACAGAATCCTCAATAACTATACCCAGTATACATACGAAATGGAATTTTCCACCAAGGAGGACGATCCAGAACAGGTGACTTCCTCCACAGGCATACAAGTGCTGTATCCCCAGGAGGAATACCAGAGCCAAGGCGTTCTGGACTATATCCAGCGGGACATCAGCCGCATCGAGCGGGGACTCTATTCCTCGGATATGGTTTCCGGGCAGTATGACTACGAGAAAGAAATAGATGTGGATTCTTTCGTGGATTATTATATCCTTCAGGAATTTTTGCTGAACAACGATATGTTCTCTCGTTCTACCTATTTTTATCGGGATGTGCGAGGAAAGTTGACGGTAGGTCCTGTCTGGGACTATAACAATATGCTGGATAACTATATCCGCACCTTTGCCAGTGGTCGTTTGTATCTGGCAAACAGAGGATGATATGGCGCTCTCATGAAAGATGAGGATTTTGTGGAGCGGGTGCTGAATCGGTATCAAGAATTACGGCAAACATACCTTTCTGACGAATATCTGACTAATTATATGGAAGAAACCATTGCTTACCTTGGACCTGCCATTGCCCGCAATGACGCGGTGTGGGGCTTCAGTTATGATGCTACGAACCTGACCTCTTTGCAGCGGCGCAGACCGGAGGAAGGGCAGACCTTAGAGGAGGTAAACCCTTCCAGTTACACTCAGGCAGTGGAATGGATGGAAGGTTTTATGCTCAGACGCGGCGTATGGCTGGATGAAAATATCGAAAGCCTGCGGCAGTATTGTCACCAGTCCAAGACAGCAACCCAATGGGTGGAATAGGAGGTATGTGAAATGATGAAACGATTCATTCTCGCTTCTCTGGCAGTTGTCCTCCTTTTGGCAGGGATAGGATACCTGGTGTACTATCGGGGAATCTATGTGGATTTCAAACCGGAGGTATCCGTCACAGCCCGTTTCCGCACCCAGGGAAAAGAGATACAGTATTTGGATGGGGACACATGGAAAACCATGGAGATACGGGGCGTGGATTTATCCTCCAACATCCCCGGTGAAGCCATGCTGGACTTTGTGCCCGCTTATGAAGATTATAGCCGTTGGCTGGAACAGATTGGTGAGATGGGTGCCAATACCATTCGGGTCCATACAGTCATGGACGATGATTTTTATGAGGCGTTTTATGACTATAACACCACAAAAGAAAAGCCCTTGTATCTGTTACAGGGGTTGTCGGTGCCTGACCGCGCCAATTATGGAGCGGAGGACATTTATCAGGAGGAATTTGTGGATCTCCTGCTGGAAAATGCCACCAAAGCCGTGGATGTCATCCATGGCAACAGAGCCATCGAGCTGGGGAATTTTACAGGCACTGGCTGGTATCAGTGGGATGTTTCCCCTTGGACACTGGGCTATCTGCTGGGGCACGAATGGGACAGCGGCATCATTGCCTATACCAATAACAGCACATTAGGAGAAACTTCCTATCAGGGCACTTATTTCTACACCAAACCGGAAGCTTCACGTTTTGAAACAGCCATGGCAAAGCTCATGGATCGGGTGACCGCTTACGAAAGCGATAAATACAAAGAACAGCGGCTCATTTCCTTTGTCAATTCCCCTTGGGATGATCCCTTTGCTTATGACACACTGTATAACGCCCGTTTTGATACATACAATCAGGTGGATATGGAGCATATCGGCGCTTCTGCGGAATTGTTGTCCGGGTATTTCGCTTCTTATCGTCTGGAAACCCTTTGCCCGGACTATCAGAAATATTTCACCCGGGAACAGAAGGCGAAGCTGGGAGAACTGCTGGCAGGACTGGAAACGGGGGATTTATACAGCGGCTATCTGACTTTGCTCAATCGGTATCACACAGTGCCGGTGGCAGCAGTGGGCTTTGGTTTCTCCACTGCCAGAACGCCTGTGGTGGAAAATCATTCCCCTTTGAACGAACAGCAGCAGGGAGAAGCCCTTGTGGAGCTGTGGCAGAAAATGCGAAGTGCTGGCTGGACAGGAGGCTTTGTGTCCACATGGCAGGATGTGTGGGACAGAAACACTTGGAATACGGTCTATGCCAATTACAGCTTTGGCGTGGATAACTGGCAGGATGTACAGACAGACGGGCAGAATTATGGCTTGATGGAGTTTTGGCTGGGCAGCGGCGAAAGGGTCTGCACCGTGGACGGCAACGCTGCGGAATGGCAGGGCAAAGAGCCTGTCTGGTCATCAGATGCCATGGATGTGTATATGGATTATGACGAAAGGTATCTGTATTTCTATGTGGATGGATTTTCGCCGGAAACAGACGTTTTGTACCTTCCCATTGATACGACGCCTAAAACAGGCAGTACTTACTGGGAGGAAAAGAAGATTTCCTTTGAAAGAGGCTGCGACTTTGTGGTGACCATCGACGGCAAGGATAACAGCCGTGTGCTGGTGCAGGAGCGTTACGAGAGCCTTTGGGCCATGTATGCTTATGAAACGGATTATAAAAATCCTTATGCGAAGGAATATTGGCGGGAAAAGGATTCCCCTGTGTTCCGTCCCATCCGTTCCATTATGGAACGGGAGGGCGTCAATGCGGGGAACCGCTGGGTTGCCATGCCCACTTACGAAACGGGAAAACTGCGCTACGGCAATGCGGACCCCGATTCTCCTGCCTTTGATTCTCTGGCGGATTTCTGTTTTGCGGCAGATGGTGTAGAAATAAGGATTCCTTGGGGGCTGCTGAATTTCTCCAATCCTGCTGAAAGAATGATACACGATGATTATTATGAACATTATGGTGTGGAATACATACAGATTGACGAAATGTTCGTAGGCGCGGCTGTGGAAAGCGATATCAAAGGACGTATCCCCATGGCGTCTTTCCCTCTGGAAGGCTGGGGAGAATACGAGGAATATCAGGAACGTCTGAAAAAATCTTATGATGTTTTGCAGGCGGCTTGGAGCGGTCGCTGATATATACCAAAAGAAAGGAGCGGATATATGAAAGTTGAATTTATGATCTATATCTATGGCGCAGTTTGTGCCAGCATGATCGTCTTTAACATCATTTATAATTTGCTCCTGAAAGGCAGCGAATCTCGTATGCAGAATCGGTGTCAGAAGATGCGGAGCAAAATCAATGCCCAGATCTCCCGTCTGGCAGCAGGCAAAAATGTGGAGGAAGCCCATTTGCAGGAACTGCGGCGGAAACTTTCCCATATCAATCATTTGATGGCATTCCATCAGGTTTTGCAGGAGGATATGGAGAAAAAACCCGATTTGTATCGGGAGTATCGCCATCAGATGCGACCGGTGGTCATTTATATGGCGGCAGTTTATCGGGATAAGGAGAATATGCAGGCAGGGTATTTTGCTTACTTCCTTTCCTGTTATACGGCGGATAAACAGATGGCAATGGACTCTTTGCAGGACATTTTGCTGGATTATGTGCAGAAAAGCAATCTCTACTGCCGTTTCAATGCTCTGCAAGCCCTGTACCATTTCGGAACACCGGAAACCATAGCCAAAGCCCTTCGCATTGCCGATGACGGCAGCGTGTTCCTTCATGAAAAACTCATTACCGAAGGGCTTCTTTCCTATACAGGAGATTATCACGCACTTATTGAGGAGCTGTGGAAGAATATTATGCGGTATTCTCCTCATACCCAGCTTGCCATACTGAATTATATCCGGTTCCGCTCCGGCGAGTATCAGCGGGAAATGTACGAAATCATGATGGATAAAAAAGCGGATAAAGAGCTGTGTCTGGCGGCAATCCGGTACTGCGGCAAATATCCCTATGAACCGGCTTATGGACCTTTGCTGGCGTTTGTGGAGGATAAAGACGATACGAAATGGGAGTTTGCCACAGTGGCAGCGTCCTCTCTGGCGTCTTATGAAGGGGCAGCAGTGATAGATGCACTGAAGGAAGCCCTTCACAGCAGCAATTGGTATGTGCGCTATGCTGCTGCCCAAAGTCTGGAGCATCTCCATGTGAATTACGGTGATGTGGTGGATATTACCGCAGGCAGTGACCGCTATGCCAGAGAAATGCTCATGTATCGGCTGGAATCCCGCAAACTGCAAAGTCTGGAGGTGTAAAGAGCCATGATGGATGCGTTTAAAGAATTTTTTGATATTGTGGGTGTCTTTTTCGTCCTCTATATGATTGGTTATGCCAGTTTTCTGTTTCTGGCAGTGACTGTGGGCACTTCCGAACTGTATAAATTGAAGCGGCGGAACCAGCTGAAAAACGAATTGCTGGGGGAATACTATGTTCCCGTCACCATTGTGGTGCCTGCCTATAACGAGGAAGTGACCATTGAAGCAAACATCCGTTCTTTGCTTGCTTTGGACTATAAACTGTATGAGATTGTCGTTGTGGACGACGGTTCCAGCGACGATACTTCCAAAGTGGTGCGGGATGCCTTTCATATGCAGCAGATCAGCCGCCCCATACAGCGGAAGATTCCCTGCCAGGCAGAAGAAGTCATTTATGAAAGCTACGAATGGAAGGTGCCCATCACCCTCATCCGCAAGAAAAACGGCGGTAAGGCAGATGCTTTGAATATGGGCATCAATGCGGCAAAATATCCCTATTTTATCTGTATGGATGCCGATTCTGTGCTCCAGTATGATTCTCTGGAAAAAATCGTCCGCCCTGTGCTGGAGGACAGCAGCGTGGTGGCAGTGGGCGGCGTTGTTCGTCCCTGCAATGGTACGGAAATCCATGATGGACATGTGGTGTCTTACCGTATGCCTGACCAGATTGTCCCTTGTATGCAGGTGTTGGAATATGACCGTTCTTTTCTGGCGGCAAGGATACTTTTTGACCGGTTCAATGGCAGCATCATCATTTCCGGTGCCTTTGGGCTGTTTCATAAAAATACCGTTGTGGAAGCAGGGGGATATGACCCCGGCACCATTGGCGAAGATATGGAATTGGTGGTAAAGCTTCATGTGTATTGCCGGGAAAATGGCATCCCTTATCGTATCCGCTACGCCACAGACGCTGTCTGCTGGACACAGGCGCCGGAGAAACTGGGGGATTTATGCAAACAGCGCAGACGTTGGCATATTGGGCTGTTCCAGAGCATGATGCGCCACAGACGGATTTTCCTGAATCCGAAATATGGTCTTGTGGGATTGATTTCCTATCTGTATTTTCTGGTCTATGAGCTGCTTTCGCCTTATATCGAGGTCTTTGGGATTCTCACCATTGTACTGGCATTTGCCGTAGACCTGATCAATGTGCCATTTATGATACTGTTTTTCGGTATTTATGTGGTGTACTCCGCAATCCTGTCGTTGACGGCATTTTTTGCCCGCATTTATACGGTGGACTTGAAGCTGTCCTTTTCCGATGTGCTCAAAGCCATTGGACTTTGTGTGGTGGAGGTTTCCTGTCTGCGTCTGGTGCTGGCATGGGTGCGGGCAACGGCTCTGATTGGATACCGCAGAAGAAAACACGCTTGGGGCAGAATCGAACGGAAAAAGATACGGTTCAAATAAAAAAGGAGGTTTTCATATGAAATTGGATCAACTGAAAAAAGGTTTTTGGGGCTACAAAAAAGCCAGCGTTTACGAATATATCACCATGATGGAAGAAGAATTTTCTGAAAAACTGGCGGAAAAAGTCACGGAACAGAAGAAGCAGGAGGAAGAATACCGCACACAGATCACCTCTCTGGAGGAAGAACTCAGTCGCGTGAGAAAAGAACTGGAGGAGCAGAAGCAGGAGCAGATGAATGTTGCTGCTGCCCTCATGGAGGCTGTGCGGTATAAGGACGAACTCCAGCAGGAAGCCCAGGAAAAAATGCAGGAAGAGCGTGCGGCATGGGAGAAAAAACTGGAAGAAGGGGCAAAAGAGCTGAATGGGTACCAGAAACAGATTGCGAAAGTCCGTGAAATGGTCCAAGGTCTGCTCCAGTCCATGGATGCCAAGTCTGAGGAAGTGGAGATGCAGATTCAGACAGTGAAGGCTGCCTGCCCCCGTCATAATATGACTTTGTTTGAAAGGAACCAGACAGAAGAAGCGTAAAGACTGAGGTGCTGACTGTGGAAGAAAAGACTTTGATTTATGTTGCGGGAAATCCTGACGCCTATCCTTTGGAGTATTTTGACAAAGATACCCAGACCTATGCAGGGGTCATCCCTGAACTGCTGGCGGAATTTTCTGACCAAAGTACATATGAAATCGTATATTATGAGGCAGATGGCACAGACCACCGGGAGGAACTAGCCCAGCAGAAGCAGGTAGACCTGTTTTCTGGCTATGAAGCAGAGGAGGAACAGCTGGATCATGCCCATGAACTCCCCCTTTTTTCTGGAGAAAATGCCTATATGCTCTATTTTACAGAGGCTGCTCCTGCCGCCTTTCGGTCGGATTTGCAGGCGTATCTGGCGGAAGTATCCCCGGCAGAGATGACAGGGCTTTTGATGGCTTCCGTGGAAACGCCGCCCAGCTCTCAGGGATTGTACTGGACAATGGGAGCCATGGGCGCTGCCCTTTTGGTCATGGCAGTGGTGCTGCTTCTGACGGTGCGCCGATACCGCAGGAAATTGAAAGAAAGCCAGCAGAATGTGGAAACGGACGAAACCACAGGTCTGGGGAATATGGAATATCTGGAACGGTATTATAAACAATATATCAATGACAAAAATCGGATATTATATCATGCCATCTATTTTTATGTGGATACAGACCGCCTGCGCAGACTGGGCAGCGGACAGGAAACCGATGAATTCCTTCGTTACTGCGCTGTGATTTTGGGAGAATATACGGAAGATAGTGATATTCTGGCAAGGGTATCAGAACAAGGCTTTTTGATGCTGCGCCTTGGGGGCAGCGCAGAACAAACGGATACATGGCTTTGCACCTTGCTGGAGAGAGTCCGCGACTATGCGAAGCGCTACGGCAAGCCTTATGATACCAATCTTTATGCGGGCATCTATCCGCTGAAAAGTCAGGACAGAGATTTGAATGAAATCGTTTTTCAGGCGTCTCAGGGAGCTTATCAGGCGGAAAAAGAAGAAGTGCCGTATCTGTTCTGCTCTCAGGCAATGATTCAGAAATCCCTCCAGGAGCGGCAGCTTCAGGCGAGCATCGATCAGGCTTTTGCACAAAAAGAATTCCAATTGTATATCCAGTTTTATGTGGATGCCCAGACCCTTAAAGTGGTCGGCGGGGAAGCCTTGTCCCGCTGGAAACATCCGCAAAAGGGGATCTTGCTGCCAAGCGTATTTATTCCGCTGCTGGAACGGGAAAAAATGATCAGCCGACTTGACTATTACTGCCTAAAAGAGGTATGCTTCTTCTTAGAGAGCCTTTTGAAGGCAGGCGTGGATACCTTTTTCGTATCCTGCAATTTCTCCCGTGAAACTTTTGCGGCAGCGGACTTTGCCCAAAAGGTACAGGAGATTTTGAATGGATTCACATTTCCAAGAGAACTGCTGATTCTGGAGATCACCGAAAGCGTTTCTGTCAGAAACGCCGCCCAGATACGACAGAATGTCATTGCATTGAAAAAGTACGGCGTCAGAGTGGCATTGGACGACTTTGGCGAAGGCTTTACCTCTTTTTATGATCTGCAAAAATACCCCATTGACGGCATCAAACTGGATAAAGGTCTGGTGGATCATGTGACGACGCCCATTGGTACAGCTATACTCAAGGCTATGATACAGGTGGGACATGAGCTGAATATGACCATCCTTGCCGAAGGGGTAGAAACAGATGCGCAGGTGAAGGCGCTGCAGGAAATCCACTGCGATGTCATCCAGGGATTCCGTTTCTGCCATCCACTGCCACAGTGGGAGGCAACAGAGCAGATCATTCAGAACAGACGAACATAAGAAAAAGACAAGCTGTGCCTAATTGCCTTTCTGGAAAAAAGACAAAGACACAACAGAAGGTTTACAGGGTAGGAGGCAAGTATGGACGAGAAGAAATTGACAAAACAATTGCGCCGCATTACCATCATTACCATCATCGGCAGCTTGCTGCTCAGTGCCATTGGTTTTGGTATTTTTACCTATATCATGAAATCTGCCCATGAAGCGGAACATGAACAGCTCAAGGCGGAAACAGAAGAATATCGTGGACGTTTGGTCAGACAGATGGATAAAAATTTGCAGATTCTGACAACGCTGTCCAAGGCATATGAAGTCAGTACCATTACCGATGAACCTGAATGTCTTGGAAAGAGTTTGATGGAAACCAATACTGCCGACGGCTTTCTCAGTATGGTATATATGCGCCAAGATGGTACAGGTCTTATACATACGACAATTTCTGGCGAGGTAGCGGCAATCACCATGGATGACCTGCATCCTTATGCCGTTGAGGTGGTGGAGTCCGCACTGCAAGGGAAAAATGCCGTTTCCAAGATCTTCAGGAGCGATGTGCTGGATGAGAAGCTGTTTGTATACGCTGTTCCTGTATATGAAAACGGGGAAGTCGTTGGTGCGCTGGCAGCTGGTGATACCCTTGATATTTTTACAGAGGCTACTGACGGCAAAACGGTCATGGGCGGGGCAGGGTATCTGCACCTGATTGCCGATAACGGGAGGTTTTTGGTACGGTCGGAAAATACGTTGGTAGATGAGGAAATGAAATACCTTTATGAAGGGGATATCCTTTCAGAACAGACCAAGGCGAAGGTGCAGGCTGCACTGGAAAAAGGCGAAGATGTCTGCGAGGAATTTAGCTACGAAGGCAATCGTATGCATTTTTATATGGTGCCTTTGGATATCAATGGATGGTATTTGTACTGCGCCAATAAGGTGTGGGGTTCTTCCTCCTCATTGGGCGATGCTTTGACCATCTTTGGCGTACTGATGGTGCTGATGCTGATTCTCATGAATATATTGCTTTACAGTGGACGCCGTGTCTTTAGCCAAAATATCAAAAGCCTGATCCGTCTGGCTTATGAGGACCCCATCACTGGGGCAAAAAATACAGCCTACTTTGACGAAAATTTCCAGCGGATATTGGAAACAAAACAGCCTTTCAGCACAGCGGCTTTGAACGTCCATAATTTCAAAGGTATCAACGACCTGTTTGGCAGAATGCGCGGGGATCGCGTGCTGTGTTATATGGAAAATGTGCTGGATCATAACCTGAAAGAAGGCGAGTTTTTCTGCCGTGACACAGCAGACCTGTTTTACCTGCTGCTGTTGGATACAGACCAGGAATCTATCAAAAAACGTTTGGCTGTCATCATTGAGCAGATCAGAGCATCTTCTTTGGAATACGGCGAGTTTAGTTATGACCTTTCCCTCTATGCCGGCGTTGCCATAGGGGAAGACAGGGAGAAAGCTTTGCTGGCTATGCAGAGCATCGAACATACCCACCATACGGATATTGCCTTTTACAATCACGACATGCACAATGCCGTGCGGAAGAAAAACAGCATCGAAAGCCAGATGTACCCGGCTTTGCAGAATAAAGAATTCAAACTGTTTTTACAGCCGAAGTTTGGCATGAAAAATGAAGGTCTGGTGGGGGCAGAAGCTTTGGTGCGCTGGCAGAATCCAGACGGCTCTTACCGCTATCCAAATGAATTTATCCCGCTCTTTGAGGAAAATGGATTTTGTCTGAAACTGGATCTTTATATGGTGGAACGAGCATGTGAGCAGATCAAAGCATGGAAGGACGCGGGTCTGACCCCTGTGCCCATTTCTGTAAACCAGTCTAAGATGCTGTTTTCTG
Source organism: Anaerotignum lactatifermentans DSM 14214 (assembly GCF_900142265.1). Classification (GTDB taxonomy): domain Bacteria; phylum Bacillota; class Clostridia; order Lachnospirales; family Anaerotignaceae; genus Anaerotignum; species Anaerotignum lactatifermentans. The sequence continues at coordinate 24,212 of NZ_FRAH01000015.1, forward strand.
ACCTGCATTATCCTGATAATTTGATGCAGATACTGAATCGGTATGATGTTTCTCCTTCTTTGATCACGCTGGAGATACTGGAAGGAGTTGCTACGAATAATCTGGAACTGCTGAACCATCAGATAGAAGCGCTCCATGCCCTGGGCTTCCGCATTTCCATGGATGACTTTGGCAATGGATATTCTTCTTTGAATATGCTGTATCAGCTGAACATCGACGAATTGAAGCTGGATCGGGGCTTCTTGCGGCAGGTTTCCAAAGAGGACGAAGAACGCCGCTATATCATATTGGAGCAGATCGTCAGCTTTGCACGGAAACTGGGCATTGCCACCGTTGCGGAGGGCATTGAAACCCAGGAGGATGAGGAATTGATACAGGCGCTCAAATGTAATTTCGGACAGGGCTATTTCTATGATAAACCCATGAGCGCCAAGGAATTCAGTCAGCGTTATATGAAAAAAGACGAAAAATGACACGTTGCTGTCATAGATCAAAATAAGAAATCACACCCCGTTTGTTGGACGGAATGTCCTGCGGGGTGTTTTCATGTCCAAAGAGCAGGCATTTGGAAAGGGAGGAGCTTTCCCTCCTGTTTTCTCTGATAAAAAAATATCATAAATTTTTTTGAATTTTACAAGAGAATCACACTTTTGTTCTACTTTATGATATACTGATACTGTATCGGCTTTTTGGAACCAATTTTTATTAGAATCAGAAGAATCGGGTGTGATACAATGGATTTTTTGAACAGCTTTTTCAGTGGTCTGGGCATCACAGAATTTGTACGTCCGTCCATTGGCATAACGGATGTGCTGGATATCCTGATTGTGGCATATATTATCTATAAAGTCATTTTCTGGATCAAAGAAACCCGTGCCTGGGTCCTTTTCAAAGGGATACTGGTGATCTTCGCCTTTGCGGCAGTGGCAGCCCTTTTGAAATTACATACCATCATTTTCGTTCTTTCCAACACCATCAATATGGGTATCATTGCACTGCTCATCGTTTTCCAGCCGGAAATGCGAAAGGCTTTGGAACAGCTGGGCAAAGGAAAGATATTTTCTTACTTCACCCGCGGCGAAGATGCCGGGGATGAAAAAGCCGCAGCCCGCACTGTAAACGAAATCGTCAAAGCGGCGGACAAAATGGGCGCGGCAAAAACAGGCGCCCTGATCCTCATGGAACAGGAAGTGCCTCTGGGCGATCTGGAAAGAACAGGCATCCCCATCGATGCCATCGTGTCCAGTCAGCTCCTCATCAATATTTTTGAACACAACACCCCCCTCCATGACGGGGCGGTGATCATCCGGCGGAACCGTGTGGCAGCGGCCACCTGTTTCCTGCCATTGACAGACAGCAACGAAGTCAGCATGGAACTGGGTACCAGACACCGGGCAGCCATCGGTGCCAGCGAGGTTTCTGACGCCCATGTTATCGTCGTTTCCGAAGAAACAGGGAAGATTTCCGTTGCAAGAGGCGGCGTTTTGTATCGGGACTTGACGCCAGAACAATTGAAAAACATGATCTCCGAACAGGATCATCAATCCGCCAAAAAGAAACTGGCGATTTGGAAAGGAAGGCAGGATAAATGAAACGATTTCAGGAATTGCTCATGAAAGACCTGGGCTGGAAACTGCTTTCCGTGGCCATTGCTACCACCATGTGGTTTATGGTCATCAGCATCAATCAGCCCATTGATACAAGATCATACAGCACCACCCTCCAATTGGTAGGGGAGGAAACATTGACTGCCCGTGGCCTTACGGTAGCCAATCGGGAAGATTTGACCAATACAAAGGTCAGCATCAAAGTCAAAGCCCAGCGAACGGCCCTGGACCGGCTCAGTCAGCGACAGGCGGATTTGATTTCTGCCAGTGTGGATCTGTCAGATTTGACTTATGCTCAGGATGGTGATACCATCACACTGCCTGTAGATACTTCCGTTGGCGGCGGCGCTACGGGATATACCGTTGAGAGCAAAGTCCCCGGCAGCGTGGAGATTCAGGTAGAAACTCTGGCAGCAAAGGAATTCCCGCTGGAAGTTTCCCTGAATGGGGAAGTTACAGAAGGCACCCACCTGTCAACACCTAAGTTGATCCCAGAAACCATTATGGTCAAAGGGGCAAAATCCGCTGTGGACAGCGTTGTGGCAGTGCGCCTGTCTGTCAATGCGGCAGATGCGGTGCAGCAGATGGATTTGCAGGTGAAACCCGTCGCTTATGACAAAGACGGCAATACCGTAAACGGCGTGACATTCTCCGTGGATACGGTTACCGTTTCTTATAGCCTGAATGAGGCAAAACAGGTGCCTGTTCAGGTTTCTGTAACAGGCAGCCTGGCAGACGGCTATCATTTAGGGGAAATCACATGCACTCCCAAAACCGTTTCTGTCATTGGGGCAAAAGAAGATCTGGATAAACTGAATGTGATTTCTCTGGATCAGATTGACGTTAGTGGAGCAACCAGCTCCATCAGCCATACCTTCCAGCTTTCTGATTATCTGCCAGAAGGGGTAAAACTGGAAGAAGGCAGCAGTGCTGTGGTTCAGGTCTTTGTCCATGTGGACAGAGGGGAAGAAAAGACCGTAACGGTTTCTTCTGACCAGATTCACCTGACCAATGGGCAGGATGGATATCAGTATCATCTGCCGGACAGCATTTCCGTTTCCATCAACGGCGAAGCAAGCCAGCTGGCAGCAGTGGAAGGCAGCGACCTGTCAGGTCAGGTGGATGTTTCCGCTCTCACAGAAGGCGAACATACCGTTTCCATTGATTGGAACCTGCCAAGCGGCATTACGGCAGACAGCAGCACCGTTACCATAGAAGTGACGGCTGCCGGCAGCGATGAATCAGATACAGAATCATAAACAATATGAGAAAATAAGAATAAGGAGTTTGAACAGAATATGGGTAGATTATTTGGTACGGACGGTGTCCGCGGTGTAGCGAATACGGAACTGACAGGGGAAATGGCGTTCCAGCTGGGACGTGCAGGCGCTTATGTACTGACAAAAGAAACAAAACACGCACCTCGTATTTTAGTGGGGATGGATACCCGCATCAGCGGTGATATGCTGGAAGCGGCTCTGGTAGCAGGCATCTGCTCCGTAGGCGCTCATGCAGTGCTGGCAGGCATCGTGCCCACACCTGCAGTGGCTTATCTGGTACGGAAATATCGTCTGGACGCGGGTGTTGTCATTTCCGCATCCCATAACCCCGTGGAATACAACGGCATCAAGTTTTTCAACAGCCAGGGCTATAAACTCAGCGATGATCTGGAAGACGAAATCGAAAACATCATTCTGAGCCATCCCGAAATCCTGCCTTCTCCCACAGGGGCAGCCATCGGTACCCATACCGTAGCGGAAGACGCGCTGGATGATTACATTGCATTTTTGGGCAGCACCACAAAGGAAAAATTCGGCGGCATCAAAGTGGCTTTGGACTGTGCCAACGGCGCATCCTACAAAGCGGCTCCCATCACACTGCTGAATCTGGGTGCAAGCCTCTGTATCATCCATAATGAACCTGACGGCACAAACATCAACGAACGCTGCGGTTCCACCCATATGGAAGACCTGAAAGCATTTGTAAAAGAAAATAACGCAGACATCGGTTTCGCTTTCGACGGCGACGCAGACCGTTGTCTGGCTGTAGACGAAAACGGCGAACTCATCGACGGTGATAAAATCCTTGCCATCTGCGGTTTGGATATGAAGGAAAAAGGCACACTGAAAAACGATACCATCGTTGGTACCGTTATGTCTAACCTGGGTCTGACCATGATGGGCAGAGAAAAAGGCATTGCCATTGAACAGGCAGGCGTTGGCGACCGTTACGTTCTGGAACGCATGATCGAAGCGGAACGCAACCTGGGCGGTGAACAGTCCGGTCATATCATTTTCCTGGACCATAACACCACAGGTGACGGCATTCTCACAGCTATCCAGCTGCTGTCCGTTATGAAACGCACAGGCAAAAAAGCATCCGAACTGGCAAAAGCCATGGAAGTGATGCCTCAGGTGCTGGTAAATGCCCGCGTCAATAACGCAAAGAAAAACACTTATATGGAAGTACCTGCTATTCGTCATGCCATTGCAAAACTGGAAGAAGAATTTTCCGCAGACGGCCGTGTGCTGATCCGTACTTCCGGCACAGAACCTCTTATCCGTGTTATGATTGAAGGCAAAGACATGGAACGCATGGAAAAAGCGGCAAAAGAACTGGCAGCATTCATCGAAAAGACATTGCAGTAATAAAGGAGAAGCGAAATGAAAAAAGGAATTGCGGTTTTATTGGCATTGTTGTGTATGGTGGCATTTGCCGGATGCAGCGGCGATCCGGAAACTCAGTTTGCCACAGTCAACGAAATGGAAGGCGTGACACTGGAACTGAAAGAAGATACCCTGAAAGCCACCAGCGGTACATTCCTGCTGACCAATGGCACAGATGCGGAAATCAGCTATCGTGACGCGTATCACATGGAAAAGAAAGACGCGGACGGTCATTGGAAAGAATTTGTAGGCACTGCCAATGCCCAGTGGGGTGAAGAAACCGTTGCAGTACCTGCCGGAGAAACGGTAGAACTGCCTATCAATTGGAAAAACCTCTGCGGCAGTATCGGCACTGGTGAATTCCGTCTGATCATTGAAGTAGACGGCAATCCCATTGCGGCAGAGTTCACAAGAGAATAAAATATGGAAAATAAAAAAACCAGACATTAGGGGCATCTTCATAAGAAAACAAAGAAAGCCGAAATCCTTATTATGACAAAGGATTTCGGCTTTCTTATTATATTGAGATTTTATTTGATATGTTTTCTTCTGAAGATAGCCGTTGCAATTCCCCTTAAGAAATCAAGTGGAAAGAAAATCAATGTTTTCTTAAGGGGAAGTTGCTTTTTGTCTGGTTTTTTTGATGCTTAAAACAGCAGATCCACCATGGTTTTGGCTTTTTCGATGTCCTCCAGAATGGATTTCTGCTTTTCTTCAAAGAGCAGCTCTTTGTTGTAGCTGTAGTATTTTTCGCAACCGTTTTCGCTGATGAATTTCACGCTGTAGTAGTTGGCAGTCAGCTCTGTGATGAAAATGACCATTTCCTGTCCAGCGCCGAAGGCTTCTTCTAAGAAGGCAAAAGTGTTGTCCAGTGCTTCGGAAGCGTAGGAGATAGCGTTTTCTCTATCTTCCACCACATCGGCAAATTTCTCTTTCATCAAGCCGAATACGTCGTCTTTTTCCCGCAGACCTGCTCCTTTGGCTGCCTGCACATAGCCTTCCATGGTCTGGATGGTGGCAAGGTATGCCTGTGCGCTGTGTTTGTCCAGCAGTCCGGCTTTCTTTTCTCTGTGGTACTTGCTCTGGATTTCTTCCATGTAGGATTCTGTGAGGGTTTCCCAAGGGGTTTCGGCGCAGTAAGGGCTTGCGAAACGTTCCTTGATTTCTTTCAGCACCCCGTGAAGCTGTACGGTCTGCAAGTCTTTGTCATAAGCCGCTGTAAAGTCTTCTGTCAGGCGGCTCAGCAGCAGACCCATGACGCTGAGGCGTTCGTCGAAAGGCGCTTCCTGCAATTTTTCCACGGCACCTTTGGTGTAGTTCCCAGCCAGAATGTCTCCCACACGGTAATCTGTGCGGTATTTTTCGTAAAGGTCTAAATAGTTGGCAAAATCTTTGGCGATTTTCTTGTGCTGTAAGTACTGAACGATGAGGGTTTCATCAGCGGCAATGCCCAGTTCCTCATAGACCTGCAACATGTTGGACAGGTCTTCCCAACCTCTGGCGGTGGCAAAACGTTTGCCGTCTACCGTGGTTTCCATGGCGTAGAAATGGTTTTTCTTGATTTCCAGATAGGACAGCACAGCTCCGTGAAGCCCCTGTTTCCATGCGTATTCCTTCCATGCGGCAAAATCAGGCTCTACGTCGATTTTCTTCACACGGTCTAAGGTTACCACGTCAAATTCCCGTACGCTCTTGTTGTATTCGGGGGGATTGCCTGCCGCTACGATGATCCAGCCTTCGGGTACCTTGTGAGAGCCAAATGTTTTCGCCTGCAAAAATTGCAGCATGGCAGGCGCCAGTGTTTCGGATACGCAGTTGATTTCGTCGATGAACAGGATGCCTTCTTTCAGCCCTGTTTCTTCCATTTTGTCGTAAACGGCACCAATGATTTCACTCATGGTGTATTCTGTGACGGCGTATTCCTTGCCGCCATAGTTTTTGTGGCTGATGAAGGGCAGCCCCATGGCGCTCTGACGGGTGTGGTGGGTGATGCTGTATGCCACCAGCCCTACGCCGCATTCCCTTGCCACCTGTTCCATGATGGCAGTTTTGCCGATACCCGGCGCTCCCATGAGCAGCAGGGGACGCTGCCGCACCACAGGGATTTTATATTCTCCGTAAGCGTCCTTTGCCAGATAAGCGGCAATGGCATGCTTGATTTCTTCCTTTGCCTGTTTGATATTCATAGCATTACTCCTTGTTATACGAAATTTCCAAATCTTCTTTGCCCAAAATGACTTTCATTGCCCAAGGGGGCACTTCACGTTCGTTGTACATGCCCTCGTCAAAAAAGACGAATGCCGTTTCGTAGGGCGGGCGGCGTTTGGGAAACTGCCCCCAGCCGTCGGTAAAGTAAATGAGCCCTTTCAGATTGCGAAAGACTTTTTCTTCAATGAGTTTCGATACATAGGTGAATACGGGACGGAAGTCCGTGCCGCCGCTGCCCCGCAGGTCAAATTCCTCCATGTATGCTGCCATCTCCTCGGCGGAGGTGATGACTTTATCCTGCTGGATGACCGTATCACACTGTATGATGTGGATGTGGAAGGTATGGAAAAAGCTCTCGTTCTGCCGCAGGATGGCGTAGGTTTCTTCTAAGAATTTGCGCACCACTTCTCCCTCGCAGGATTCGGAGGTGTCAATGGCAATGACGATTTCCTCTACCTTTTTCACTTCCTTGTATTCCAAAGCCTCGATGAGGGGCAGATTGCCGTAGAGCTGCAAGCCGTAAGTATAGAAAATATAATCATAGCTGTCGTCGTCCACCTGCATGTCCTCTTTGAGGGTCACAAATTTTTCCAGAAAACGGCGGTAGTCATACCGCTCCCGGTTTTCCACTTTCAGGTATTGCAGCAGGTCGCCGACTTCTTCCCCGGCTTCCTTGGAGAAGGTTTCCAGATTGGTCTGCATCTTTTCGCTGATGTCACGCCATTTTTCCTCTAACTCCTGTCTGCGCTGCTGTTCCTGCTCGTCGTTCTGGTCGTTTTGATTCTGGTTGTTGTTGTCGTCTTGGTTTTCGTCCTGATTCTGGTCGTCGTCCTTTTTCTTTTCCCAGAAAACATGGTCGTCCACCCAGAATTCCAATTGCAGTTTGCCGAAGTCCTGTATGGACAGTTTTTCCTTTTGCAGCACTTCGTAAATGCCTTCGGCGGAAAGGACTTTCAGCTCTCGCCGCAGTTTGTCATACCATTCATTCCGCCGGTCGGATACCACCAGACGCACCGATTTGAAGGGCAGGGCATCCACCATGGATTCTACGGCAATGTCGCACGCCAGATTCCAGTATTCCTCGTCCCGGTCGCCCTGATGGAAGGGGTGGCGGAACAGGCAGTGGAGCAGCATGTGCAGATACGCCCGATTCACCAGCACCCGGTCGGACAAATACCGCTGGATGAGGTAACGGGGGTTGAACAGTATTTTCTCCCCATCCGTCCCCACATAGAGGGAGGACAGGTTCATTTCATAACGCAGAGAGCTGAGGGCAACGTCCAGAAACCGCATGGATAAATAAAGCTCATTGCGGGAGGCGCTTAATATGCGGCTGCCGATTTGTATGAGCTGCTGATGGGTTTCGTTCATGGTTTTCCCCCTTTACAAATCGAATGATTTTTTCTTTTTCGCAAAATGGGCGTGCTGGTATTCCAGCAAAAAGCCCGTGATTTCTGTTTTTTTGGCTTCTCCTGCCATTTCCAGCAGGGAATCGATATTTTCCGCCGTAATCAGTCCCCACTGGGCAAAAAGGCGGATTTTGTCCAGACTGCCTTGCTGGGTATAGTACCCAAAGGCAGTGGAAAAATGCTCTTTCAGATATTGCAGATAGTCCTGTCTGCGGTTTTCCTGCAGGCGGTAGGGGTATTCCAGACGGTACATGGTCAGAAGCAGTACCATCAGTGCCCCGTCCTCTCGCTTGGTCAGGTAAAACAGCTCGTCGAACCGGCGGAAATCAATGTCCGAATTGCCGATACACTGACGGAACAGATGGCCTGTGCCGTAGTTCACCTGATGGAATTGACGGGCAGGGGTATCCTCGATATATTCATACTGGAAATCGGGGATCAGCAGTTTTGCCCGGTTTCCGTCGTCAAAATCCATGGTCAGATGGAGTTCGTGGTTCAGCACTGCCACCAAGTCCGCAATGTGGCGGCATCTGCCAAAGGAAATGGATGTGAGCTTGTCGCAGTTCAGAAACAGCCCTGTGCCAAGGTCGGTGGTTTCTCTGGGGATGTTGATTTCCTCCATTTTCCGGCAGTTGTAGCAGGCATAAGCCCCGATTTTCTGCACTGTTTCGGGAATCCGCAGCTTTTCCAGACTGCGGCAGTCGTAAAAGGCATAGCCCTCAATGACGGAAAGCTGGGGCGGCAGGGCAATCTGTTTCAGAGAAATGCACCCCGCAAAAACATGGTCAGGCAGTACCGCCAGATTTTCCGGCAGGTGAATGACCTCCAAAGCGGAACAGCCCCCAAAGGCATAAGCCCCCATTTCCCGGATGGTGTCCGGCAGATACAGCCGCTTCAAGGCTTCCCCTGTCACTTCTTTCAGAGGGGCTTTTCTGGGCATGTCCTCTCCTTCCACAAAAGAAAGCTGGGCAGGCGTTTCTGTTTCATTTACCTCTGCCTCCGTCTGCACTGCAAAGGCATAGGGGGCAATGGCAATGACAGGCAAGCCGTCGATGTGGTCGGGAATGCGGATTTCCGCCGCCCGTCCTGTGACGCCGATGATTTTCACCCCTTCGGCGTAGGGGGTATATGTTATGGTAATGGGAATCATAGTTTTTCCTCGTTTTCTATACAAAATCCTGTTTCAATCATATATTATACTGCCTGCGGAGGAAGGCTGTCAAAGGAAATCCCCATTGGAATAGTAGAAAATACAAGGGAAAAGCACTCTTGACGAAACGGGGGAACGTGATAAAATAGAAAAGTAATGTGTCCCTATAGCTCAGTTGGATAGAGCGACCGCCTCCTAAGCGGTAGGTCGGAGGTTCAAATCCTCTTAGGGACGGTGCCGAAGCCTGCGGGTTTCGGCTTTTTCTTATTTTCGGAGGTGGAAACATTGCGGACAGAGCAGGAAATGATGGATTTGATTCTGGAAACGGCAAGACAGGATAGTCGGGTGCTGGCGGCATATCTGAAAGGCTCCCGTGCCAATGAAAATGTGCCAAAAGATGTCTATCAGGATTTTGACATCATGTATGTGGTGCAGGAAGTGGCGCCTTTTCGGGAAGATACTGCATGGCTGGATGGGTTCGGCGAAGTCATATTGAAACAGGAGCAGGACGACGATTTTGGCTATGGAGAACGGTTCGGCATTCGTGGGGATTACGACAAAAGCTATTCTTGGCTGTTGCTTTTTGCCGATGGCAACCGCATTGACATTGGCGTGGAAACGCTGGAAACCATGGAGCAGGGGAAGAACCGCAACCGCCTGTTTGTGCCCCTTTTGGATAAAATCGGCTGTCTGCCCCAATTTCCCCCGACAGATGAGGAATTTTGGGTGCAAAAGCCCACTGAAAAAGGATTTTTGGGCTGCTGCAACGCCTTTTACTGGAATCTGTGCGATGTGGTGAAAGGTCTGGCGCGGCAGGAGATGCCCTTTGCCATGACAACGTATCATGGACTGGTGTGGCCTATGCTGGAACAGATGCTCCAGTGGCAGGTGGGAACGCAGACAGATTTTAGGGTATCCTGCGGCAAGCTGGGAAAATATCTGAAAAATTATCTGCCCAAAGAACAGTACGACCTTTATCTGGAAACACTGCCCGATGGTGATTTTTCTCATTTCTGGACAGCTATCGAAAAGGCGTGCATCCTTTTTCGGCAGACGGCGGAACAAACAGCGGAAGCACTTGGTTTTGTTTTTCCTGAAAAAGAGGAAAAAGGCTTTCGGCAGTATGCGGATATGGTAAAAGAAGAAATGAAAAAATAAAAAAATAAAAAAATAAAACCACCCCTAAAGCAACTTCCCCTTAAGAAAACATTGATTTTCGTTTCCTTAATTTCTTAAGGGAAATTGCAACGGCTGTCTTCATAAGAAAACATATCGAATAAAATCTCAATATCATAAAAAAGCCGAAATCCTTTATCATGATAAGGATTTCGGCTTTCTTTGTTTTCTTATGAAGATGCCCCTAAAGGGTGGTTTTTGTATTTAAGATTCTTTGCAGGCATTGCCCCTGATTCTCTGAGAAACCAGTTTCTGGAACAGAAATGTGAATACCAATGCGAAAAGCACGCCCAGAATGGTGTCGGTGATACGGAGCACAACGGCATTGCCAAGACCATAGATGCCCGTTGCCAGCATCAGTGCGCCAAAGCAGTTGAAAGCAGTTTTATAACGATAATCCCGGCAGAAGCCAAGGCACAGACCTCCCAAAGGTCCCAGCAGGAAATGGAGGAAATCAGGCGTGATGAGGTAAATGATCAGATACGCGCCGGAGCCTGCGAAAACCCCAACGATACGCTGCCAGAACCTCGTGGTGAAGCTGTCAGAATAAGGATATTCACACAGCAGGGAGGCACAGGCAAAGCCCATCCACATGAACCGTTCTATGCCGAAGAAACGTCCCGCGGTGAGCACCAGACTGACGCCCAAAGCCATGCGGAACTGCCACAGATGAACGATGTTGCGCAGGTCGAACCGCTGAAGTACATGGTGGAAACGAACTTCCCCGTGGGCATGGCGATGTTTCCGGTACAGGATGATGGCGCAGAGGAGATAACCTACCACTGCCATCATGGTTCTTCTTGCCAGCGCTTCGCCGAAAACAGGATTGCCTGTCAGATATACATAGGCAAAGCTGTAAAGACCGCCGTTGCCCAGTTCAGGCTTTTGTGTGGTCATATAGAGCAGCAGGAAAAAGCTCACAAAATGCAGGGGAATGGCAAGATAAGGCGGTGCCACTGCCACAGCGGTGGGGGTGAACAGCAAAATCGCCAGAGCTGCCGCCAATGTTACCAGAGAATCCCCCATACAATATTCAAAATTTACAAAGCGAATCCCCAGCAGGATGCAGAACAGCGCCACTGCCAAAGGGGTGTTGTCCTGACCGAATAATCTGGCAAGACCGCTGATGAACACCACCGCAAAGCCTACAATGAGCAGGGAACGCAGTGCCATGGCAATCCAGTAAAACCGTTTTTCTGCTGCTGTATCACACTGGGCGATTTTCGCTTTCAATATCGCCGGGTCCATTTGTAACGCATTATAAAAAGTCATGGGCATCACTCCTGTTCTTCCTTTTTGATATGGGAAACAATCTTGTCTGTATACTGTAAAAATGCCTCAAAATCTTCTCCTGTGCTTCTCCACAGGTCGTAAAAGGGCTGCAATATGATTTTGTAGCCTTTTTGCAATTCTTCCACGCCGGTGTCTGTCAGATAGATTTTGTAGCTTCTTTCGTCATGAGGCTGTTTTTCTTTGCGGATGCAGTTTTTTTCCAAAAGGCTTTTCAAACAGCGGCTGACAGCTTCTTTTTTCATGCCGCTGCGCTGGCTCAGCAGAACGGGGGTGTTCTGTTCTGGCTCCTGATACAGCCATGCCAGCAGCTCACATTCGCTGACGGTGAGATTGGTTTGTTTTGCGGGCAGAAGCAGACGTGTCAGCTTTTGCACTTGCTTCTGGTAATATACCATATCCATCCAATCCATCTCCATTTCTGCACCTCCATGCACTTAACAAAGTTAATTAACAGTGTTAATGATATAGCGGAAAGGCTGGAATGTCAAGGGGAGAAGCAAATCTTTGTAAAATCCCCATAAAAACAGAACAGCCGGGACCCTCTGTGTTGTCAGGATTCCGGCTGTGAAACGAAAAAAGCTGGAATCCTCTGTGATGATAGAGATTTCAGCCTTTTTGTTTTCTGATATGCGTTTATTTGATGGGGATTTCTCCATGCTCCTTCTCGAATTTCTGGATGCAGTCCCGAATGAGGATGTTGACCTGACTGTTGGCAGAACGACCTTCGTAGTCGGCAACGAAATGGAGTTTGTGCAGCATGGTTTCGTCAATGCGGATAGACAGATTTTTGATTCCCATGGATATCACCTCTATATAAATATAATTTCATTCTAATTTGCAGCTAATATGGATTTATTTTATATCTATTTTGTGATAATATGTTTAAAATGACTTTTGTTTGAATTAAAAGTGAATTGAAAATGACTTCATTATGAATGTGAAAGAGGTGATAATCATGCAGGGAAAAATCTGCTGTTTCTTCGGTCATCGGGATGCCCCCGATACCCTTGCCGATGATTTGTACACTGCTGCCGAGGAGATGGTGCTGCTGGAAGGTGTCACCACCTTTCTGGTAGGGGGACACGGCAATTTTGATTTTCTGGCAGCTCAAACCGTACGGCAATTGCGGAGGGTCTATCCTCATATCCGTTTGGTGCTGGTGGCAGCCTACGCCTCTGCCCTCCGCAGTCCCAGGGTGAGGGAAGGGGGATTTGATGAGGCTTTTGTGCCGGATACGCTGGCAAAGGTGCCTTTCAAAGCTGCCATTGTCTGCCGCAACCGCTGGATGGTCCAGCAGACGGATTTTGTCATTGCGTATGTCATCCGAGCAGAAGGCGGCGCCTATACTGCCGTGGAATATGCCCGGAAAAAAGGGAAAAAAGTCTGTTTGATATAGCAAAACAAAAAGGTATGGAACTTAGGGGCATCTTCATAAGAAAACAAAGAAAGCCAAAACCCTTATGATTACAAAGGATTTTGGCTTTCTTATTTTTTATTAAGATTTTTTGATATGTTTTCTTATGAAAACAGCCGTCGTAATTCCCCTTAAGAAATCAAGAAAAAACAATGTTTTCTGAAGAGGAATTTGCTTTTTTCCATACCTTTTTATAATACGCTTTTCGCTTTATGCCGCGAAGAATTTGGAATAGTACCCCATGACGAAGATGAACAGTACGATCAGGGGCAGTACCCATTTGATGTAGATGCGCAGGCAGTTGGGGAATTTCAGCCCTTTGCCCGCATTGGCCTCTGCCAGGAAGTTGTCCCAGCCCCAGCCCATTTTCCAGCTGCAGAACAGGACGAAGATCAGGCTGCCCAGAGGCAGGATGTTCTGGCTGACGATGAAGTCTTCCAGATCCAGCACTGCGGTATCAGGACCGAAGGGCTGGAAGCCGCTCCACAGGTTATAGCCCAGTACACAAGGCATGGACAGCAGAATGATGGCAATGACATTGATGATGATAACTTTCTTTCTGCTGGCGTTGGTCAGGTCTGTGGCAAAGGAAATGATGTTCTGGAACACGGCAATGACGGTGGAGAAAGACGCAAAGCACATGAACAGGAAGAATAAAGAGCCCCAGAGTCTGCCGCCGGGCATGTTGTTGAACACGTTAGGCAGTGTCACGAAGATCAGGGAAGGACCCTGACCGGGGTTTACGCCGTAAGCGAAGCATGCAGGGAAGATGATCATACCAGCCATGAACGCTACGAAGGTGTCCAGAATGGTGATGAGGATGGCTTCCCCTGTGAGAGAACGGGATTTGTCGATGTAACTGCCGAAGATGGCAATGGCACCGATACCGATACTCAGTGTGAAGAATGCCTGACCCAGTGCCGCGAAAAGCACTTCCAACAGACCGTATTCTTTCAGTGCGCCAAAGTTGGGTTTCAGGTAGAATTCCAGACCAGCTTCGCCGCCTTCCAGCAATGCGGAACGCACTGCCAGCACGATCATCAGAAGCAGAAGCATCAGCATCATGACTTTGGTGATCTTTTCTACGCCAGCCTGTAAGCCCTGTGCGCAGATGGCAAAGCAAATGAGAACAACCACTACCATAAATCCAGTCATCAGACCGGGTCTGCCCAGCATGGTGTTAAAGGCTGCGCCGATGCCTTCTGCATCCAGCCCGTCAAAACCGCCGGCAGCTGTTTTGAAGAAATAGTAAAGCATCCAGCCGGCTACTGTGGTGTAGAACATCATCAGGATGTAGTTGCCGGCCATGCCGAGATATTTATACCAATGCCATTTGGTGCCTTTCGGCTCCAATACGTCCATGGCGCGGGCGATACTGCGCTGGCTGCCACGGCCAACAGAAAGTTCCGCCACCAGAATGGGAATCCCCATCAAAATCAGAAAGGCGATGTAAATCAGCACAAAGGCTGCGCCGCCATACTGTCCGGTGATGTAGGGAAATTTCCACACGTTCCCCAGCCCGATTGCGCAGCCTGCGGAAATGAGGATGAAGCCCAGTCGGGAGGAGAACCTTTCTCTTTTTTGTTCCATAAATGATACCCTCCTACTTGTGAAACAATCATATTGTATAAAAATAAGTGCACATATTTGGCAAAAATACCAGATGCGGTGAGGTCTATTATAGTAGGGTGTATAGAAAAAAACAATGGAGTGGGGCAAAATGCACGATATATTATCAGACATCATGGCAGAATCGCCGAAAAATAAGGAAAAGCGGTAAGACAAGAAATCCATAGCTTTTGCAAAAGGAAAAGGGGTTCTCTCTGGCATTTTGCAGAAAATCATGTTACCCTGTTTAAAGAGAAATACAAGGGAGGAATATGCTATGAGAGAATTGACAGCGTTATTGAAAAAGGAAATCAGCCCCGCTTTGGGTGTCACAGAAGTAGGTGCCATTGCACTGGCATCTGCAAGAGCGGCAGCGGCGGCTGAAGGGAATATCAGGAAAATCCATGTGGAAATGAACGGCGGCATGTATAAAAACGCCTTTTCCTGCGCCATCCCCGGCACAAAGGAACTGGGCTGCGAAATGGCTGCCCTGCTGGGGGCTGTCTGCGGTGACTGGACACTGGGACTGGAATGTCTGAAACCTGTCACAGAAGCCGACGCAGACCGCGTGAAAGCCATGGGCATTGACGTGACCACTGCTGTAGACAAATCCAAAGAAGAAATCTACATTCTGGCAGAAGTGGAAACAGACAAAGGCACAGGCAAAGCCCTCATCGAAGCCAAACACAGCAACATCACAAAGGTTTGGAAAGACGGCGAAGTGATTTTTGAAGGGGAAACAAAGGCAGCGGAAGCAGAAAAGCCTTTTCCTTTCGATACCGTAACTGTAGCGGATTTCGTGGATTATGTAAAAACAGTTCCTGCGGAAGAAATTGCCTTTGTGCAGGATATGATTGACATGAACTGCGCTCTTTCCGCAGAAGGTGCAAAAGGCGCAGGGCTTTCTATCGGTGCTACACTGGATGCGTTCCGTGCAAAAGGCGTTTTGGGGGATGATATGATTTCCCGCGCACAGCACCTGACCACAGCGGCTATGGATGCCCGTCTGGCTGGTCTGCCTTTTCCTGCTATGAGCATTGTGGGCAGTGGTTCTCACGGTATCCTGTGCTCCATGCCTGTGGTTTCTTACGGCAGAAGCATCGGCGCAGACGAAGACACCATCCGCAGAGCCGTAGCTCTCAGCGGTTTGATTACCATTTACAGCAAACATTACACCGGCAGACTTTCTGCTCTTTGTGGCTGCGTACTGGGCGGCGGCAGTGGTGCGGCAGCTGGTATCGTCCTGCTTATGGGCGGCGGTGCGGCAGAAGTGGCAGCGGCCATGGACCATATGGCAGCAAACCTGACAGGCATGATCTGTGACGGCGGCAGCACCGGATGTGCCCTGAAAGCTTATGCAGGGGTACATGCGGCATTCCTCTCCGCAATGCTTGCTATGAATGGCACAGCAATCCCTCATAACTTCGGTGTCATCGGTTCCACAGCGGAACAGACAGCCAAAAACCTGGGTCGTATCAGCATGGAAGGCATGGCGCCTATGGACAGCACCATCATTTCCGTTATGCAGGAAAAACGATAAGACGGTAATACGGGGGAAAAAGGGGAGAGTTTCACATGAAAGAAGTATTCGATGCCGTCAATCAGGTTTTTGACTTTGTGGTACCCATTGCGGATTTTCTGTGGGGGTTTCCAACCAATTTTGACTGGTATGCATCCATTCCCATTTTGGGGAATTTGTCCTTTGCCATTGTCATCCTCATTGGCTCTGGTATCTTTTTCAGCATCAAGACAGGATTTATCCAGGTGACCCATTTCCGTAAGGGTCTGCGGATTCTCATTGACCGAAAAACAGCGGCCGTAGGTATCACACCTCTGGCGGCTTTCTTCCTCAGTTCTGCCATGCGTGTGGGACCGGGGAATATCATGGGTGTGACAGGCGCCATTGCCGTTGGCGGTCCCGGTGCCTTGTTCTGGATGTGGGTCAGCGCCTTTTTCGGCATGGCAACGGCATTTATGGAAGCCACACTGGCACAGATTTTCAAAGAAAGAAAAGGCGATGAACTGGTAGGCGGTCTGCCGTTCTACGGTAAGAAAATCATGGGCAACCGGGCGTGGGTAGGCGTTTTGCTTTCCTGTATCTTCATTTTGTACGCCATGTTTTGTCTGCCTGCACAGGCCTTCAACGTGTTTTCCTCTGTAGGCTCTGTGGCGGAAATCGTCACAGGGGAAACATTCTCACGGACATCGATGCTTTACTGTATCACAGGTATCCTGCTCATTGGCGGCACCACATTTTTTGCCTTTGGCGGTATCCATAAAATCACAGCGGTGACAGACAAAATGGTACCTGTCATGGCAATGATTTACTGCGGTACGGTACTGCTCATTGCTCTTTTGAATATTGGCACCATCCCGTATTTCTTTGGTGCGGTATTCGGCGGTGCATTCACACCGGAAGCCGTATTCGGCGGTTTCTTCGGCACAGCCCTTGCACAGGGGGTAAAACGTGGACTTATGTCCAATGAAGCAGGTCAGGGGACTATCACCATGTCCGCCGCTGCTTCTGACGCGGAACATCCCTGTGAACAGGGCGTAGTGCAGGCATTGGGCGTTTTTCTGGATACCATGGTGGTCTGCACATTGTCCGGCTTCATTGTGGTTATGGCGCACCTGTGGAGCGCAGACCCGGCGGCTTGGGAAGGTCTGAAAACCCAGCAGCTGCCTTTGTATCTGGCGTCCATCACCTCTTTGACACCGGGCAGCGGCGCCGATAGTCTGGTGACACTGCTCATCAGCGTGTGCTATGGATTGTTCGCCTATACTTGTATTGTGGGCTTCATCATTTTCGCGGAGATTGCCGCAAACCGTATTAGCCGTAAACGTCCCTTCATTTATTTTGTGCGGATTCTGGGGGCGCTGGTGTTCATTCCCTTTGGGGTGCTGTCCGTTATGGCAGGGCTGGAACTAGGGAACTTGTGGTATATCTCAGACCTTGGCAATATCATCATCGTGTACTGTAACTTGCCTGTGCTGTTCGTGGGGGCAAAATATGCTTTCCGTGCCACACGGCATTTCAAGAAAAAAGATGGTACACCCTTTACCTCTGATGTTGTGGGCATTATCTGCGATTATTGGGATGAAAAGGCGAAACAAAAAAGTTGATTTGCAAAACAGAGAAACCCTAAGCGTTTTTTCATAAGAAAAGAAAGATAGCCGGAATCATTGTGAACAGAAGATTCCGGCTATTTTCCTTTTCTGAAGGGGAATTTGCTTTGTTTTCCCCCTTTTTGTTCTTCCCAGAAAGAAAAAAATGAAATTTTGTATTTTTTTTTGAAATTTGGTGTTGACAGAACTGCAAATCTGCGTTACAATGTACAAGCATCAAAGATGCGATGTGCCCAGATAGCTCAGTTGGTAGAGCAGAGGACTGAAAATCCTCGTGTCACTGGTTCGATTCCGGTTCTGGGCATTTTTTTATGTACTACAATAATAAATCCTACTACTACTGGAAAAAGGAAGCACGTGCTTCCTTTTTTTCCTATATATGAAAAAAAGAAATAGAAAGTGGTGGAGAGATGAAACGCCTGGATTTGATTTTGATTGCAGGGGTACTGGTTTTAGCGGGGATTATCTATCTGGTGTTTTTGGGCAGTGCTGAGGACGGCGGCAAAGCGGTCATCACCGTGGACGGACAGGTGGTGCAGGAACTGCCTTTGGACGAAGATACCACCTATCAGGTGGATACACCGGAAGGATATAATATAGTAGAAATCAAAGATGGCTGGGCGGATGTCATCGAAGCGGACTGCCGGGACGGTCTTTGTGCCGACCAGAAGCGGATTCACAAAACAGGAGAAACCATTGTCTGCCTGCCTCATAAAATGGTGGTCACCATTGAAGCAGGTACGGAAAATACAGTAGATGCGGTGGTGGGATGATATGAGAAGCAGTAAAGTAGCACAATACGGACTTTTTGCGGCGTTGGCCATCCTCATGGGCTATGTGGAAATGCTCATTCCTCTGCCTTTGCTGGTGCCCGGCATGAAGCTGGGTCTGGCAAACGTCATCATCGTCATTGTCCTGTATCATATGGATACCAAGTCAGCCTTTTTTATTTCCCTGGTGCGTGTCCTCATGTCAGGATTGCTGTTCCAGGGCTTTGCGGGACTGCTGTACTCTCTGGCAGGCGCTCTCCTTTCTCTGGCTGTCATGGCTCTTTTGAAGAAAACAGGGAAGGTCAGCATCACTGGCGTCAGCGTCATGGGCGGTGTGTTCCATAACGTGGGGCAGATCATCGTGGCGGCGGCTGTGGTGGAAAATATCAAAATGGCGTATTATCTGCCGTTCTTGCTGGTGACCGGCGTGGTGACCGGCTTTGTCATTGGCGCCGTAGCCCGTTTGGCATTGGGCTATCTGCAAAGAAGAACCTAAGAAAGTCGCCTTTTTGCAGGCAAAAAATGACGAATTTTCACAAAATCAAAAAAAATGTCTCTGCCCCCTTGAACAGGGGGCTTTTTAGTGCTAAAATCGTATGCAATACAAGGACAACGGCATGTTGTATACACAAAAGAGAAATCAGAAACGGAAAAAAGAAATTTTGGTAAAATTGTAAGGTAGGAAAAGAACAGAAAAACGCGCTTTTCCTCTTTTTTTATCCAAGAAACCCAAAAGCCTCCGGGCTTTTATGATAGTCAACCATCACCCAGTATTTGAAAAGGAGAGAAGAAAATGGCAACTTACTTTACAGAACCTTCCAGAACTTTCAGCGAATACCTGCTGGTACCCGGGTATTCTTCCAAAGAATGTATGGTAGATAGCGTGAGCCTGAAAACACCCGTGGTAAAATTCAAAAAAGGGGAAGAACCCGCTTTGACCATGAACATTCCACTGGTTTCCGCTGTTATGCAGGCAGTATCTGACGACAAAATGGCAGTGGCTCTGGCAAAAGAAGGCGGCATTTCCTTCATTTTCGGCTCTCAGTCCATCGAAAGCCAGGCAGCCATGGTGGCAAGAGCAAAGGCTTACAAAGCTGGTTTCGTGATCAGTGATTCCAACATCAGCCCCGAAAGCACACTGCAGGATATCCTGAACCTGAAAGAAAGAACAGGTCACTCCACAGTAGCTGTTACCACAGATGGTACCGCTCAGGGCAAACTGGTAGGTATGGTAACAAGCAGAGACTACCGTGTGAGCCGTCTGGACAAAGACGTGAAAGTAAAAGACTTCATGACTCCTCTGGATCAGCTGATTTATGCCCCTGCTGGCACAACACTGAAAGAAGCAAACGACATCATCTGGGACAACAAGATCAACCAACTGCCCATCGTAGACGATGAAGGCAGACTGCAGTATCTGGTATTCCGTAAAGACTACGACAGCCATAAAGAAAACAAAAACGAACTGCTGGACGCACAGAAACGTTATGTGGTAGGCGCTGGTATCAACACTCGTGACTACAAAGAACGTGTGCCCGCACTGGTAGAAGCAGGCGTTGACATCCTGTGCATCGACTCCTCCGAAGGTTATTCCGAATGGCAGAAAATGACTCTGGACTGGGTAAGAGAAACATACGGCGATACCGTTAAAATCGGCGCTGGTAACGTTGTAGACGCAGAAGGCTTCCGTTTCCTGGCTGAATGCGGCGCGGACTTCGTTAAAGTTGGTATCGGCGGCGGCTCCATCTGTATCACAAGAGAACAGAAAGGTATCGGTCGTGGTCAGGCTTCCGCAGTTATCGAAGTGGCACAGGCAAGAGATGAATACTATAAAGCAACAGGTATCTATATCCCCATCTGCTCCGACGGCGGTATCGTTTACGACTACCACATGACACTGGCACTGGCTATGGGTGCAGACTTTATCATGCTGGGCAGATACTTCGCTCGTTTCGACGAAAGCCCTACAAATAAAGTAAACATCAACGGCAGCTACATGAAAGAATACTGGGGCGAAGGTTCCTCCAGAGCAAGAAACTGGCAGCGTTACGACATGGGCGGCGATGCAAAACTGTCCTTTGAAGAAGGTGTTGACTCCTACGTTCCTTACGCAGGCAGCCTGCATGACAACGTAAACCTGTCTCTGAAGAAAGTAAAATCCACCATGTGCAACTGCGGCGTTCTGTCCATCCCCGAACTGCAGGAAAAAGCAAAGATCACTGTGATTTCCACAACCAGCTTGGTAGAAGGCGGCGCTCACGACGTACTGCTGAAAGACTCCAGCAAAAACTACAAATAAGATATTTTTGGGCAGAGAAGTCAAATTCTCTGCCTTTTTTCTTCTATATAATAAGAAGAAAGCCAAAAGAAAAAGACATTTTCCAAAAGCAACTTCCCCTTAAGAAAACATTGGTTTTTTTGTTTCTGATTTCTTAAGGGGAACTGCGACGGCTGTCTTCAGAAGAAAACATAACAACGAAAATCTTCATAAAATAAGAAAGCCAAAATCCTTTGTCATGATAAGGATTTTGGCTTTCTTTGTTTTCTTATGAAGATGCCCCTAAGGAAAATGTCTTTTTTTATGTCGTTTTTATGGAGTTTGGAACAGGGGAATCACCATGTTTTCCCCATCATCATGGCAATGTCCATGAGTTCTGTCACCATGGCGTATGTTTCGTCGGGGTCTTTCAGACGTTCTCTGGTTTCCTCGTCGCTGTCAAAGCTGGCAACCAGCTCTCCGTAGATGTTGCAGAAATCTGCCCGCCACTCCTCTTTGACGTTTTTGTATTTGCTGAGGTGATAGCACACCTCGCTTAAATCCTGAAAGGTATAAGTATCGTGAATCATGGCTTTCGCTCCTTTCGTTTCTCTGGCATTAGTATACCAAAAAAAGCGGGAGTGGAAAAGAAAAATTCAAGTGATATGATACATTTTTCAGAACGCGGAAGGGTTTGGGAAACAAAGGGTCAACACGTTTGCTTTGCAAACGCCAGCCATAAAAGGCTGTCCGCATCTCTTGCGGTGTGGGGTTTCCCAAATGGAATCCCAAGGGGAAAAGCGGGAGTTTCAATGCTTTTGAGCAGATGGATATTCTGCACCCCGAAGAAAACGGGGGCAGCAAAGCTGACTTTGCGGAGCAAAGTGCTTGACCCAACTGCTTTATACTTCTGTCTAATCGTCAAAGGCCCCCATGAAATGAGCCTTTGACGAAAGGTGTTCGACTTTGTCGACACCTTTGAATTACATCTTTCTTGCCAGATCAACCATTTCGATGGCGGAGCATGCCACGTCATAGCCTTTGTTGCCTGCTTTTGTGCCGGCACGTTCGATGGCCTGTTCGATGGTGTCTGTAGTCAGTACGCCGAACATCACAGGTACGCCTGTTTCCAGAGCGATGTGTGCTGTGCCTTTGGAAACTTCGTTGCAAACGTAGTCATAGTGGCTGGTTGCACCGCGGATGACTGCACCCAGACACAGGATAGCGTCGTATTTGCCGCTTTTTGCCATTTTCTGTGCGATGGTGGGGATTTCAAAAGCACCGGGAACCCATGCAATAGAAATGTCGTCGCCGTCTACGCCGTGACGCACCAGAGCGTCTTCTGCGCCGCTGACCAGTTTGCTTACGATAAATTCGTTAAATCTTGCGGCAACAATGCCGATTTTCATACCCTTGCCGTTTAAATATCCTTCTAAAACTTTCATTGCTGTATCCTCCTGACTTTGTTTTTATAAAATGTGAGAGAAAATGTGACCCATTTTCTGCTGTTTTGTCTGCAAATAGAATTCATCATCTTCCTGGGGTTCGATTTCGATAGGCACACGTTCCACAATGGAAACGCCGAAGCCGTCCAGACCATAAACCTTTGTGGGGTTGTTTGTGAGGAGCCGCAGTTCTTTTGCGCCCAGGTCCTGCAAAATCTGTGCGCCGATCCAGTATTCCCGCAGGTCAGGTGCAAAGCCCAGTTCCAGGTTGGCTTCTACGGTATCTCTGCCTCTTTCCTGCAGTTCGTAGGCTTTCAGCTTGTTGATCAGGCCGATGCCTCTGCCTTCCTGACGCATGTACAGCAGGATGCCTCTGCCTTCTTTTTCGATCTGTGCCATGGCTGCCGCAAGCTGCTGTCCGCAGTCGCAGCGGCGGGAACCGAATACGTCACCAGTCAGGCATTCAGAGTGTACACGGCACAGCAGGTTTTTGCCGTCGCCGATGTCGCCTTTTACCAGTGCAACGTGGTGTTCGCCAGTCAGGTCGTTCACATAACCGAAAATACGGAATTCGCCGTATTTTGTGGGCATTTTTGCTTCTGCTTCCCGAATGACGTGTTTTTCGTTGCGGCGGCAATAGTTCTGCAAATCGTGGATGGTGATGAATTTCAGGTTGTATTTGTCAGCCAGTTCCCACAGGGAAGGGGTACGCATCATGGTGCCGTCGTCTGCCATGATTTCGCAGCACAGACCGCACTGTTTCAGCCCAGCCAGACGCAGCAGGTCAACGGTAGCTTCTGTGTGTCCTTCTCTGGTGAGCACGCCGCCTCTGCGTGCAATGAGCGGGAACATGTGACCGGGACGACGGAAATCCTGGGGTTTCGCGTCGTCTTCCACGCATTTTCTTGCGGTGTAGCCGCGTTCTTCGGCGGAAATGCCTGTGGTGGTGTCTACATGGTCAATGGAAACGGTGAAAGCGGTGCAGTGGTTGTCTGTGTTGTCAGAAACCATCTGGGGCAGCATGAGCTTTTTGCCCAGTTCTTCGCTCATGGGCATGCAGATGAGCCCTTTGCCGTGGGTTGCCATAAAGTTTACGTTTTCTGTGGTGGCAAATTCTGCCGCACAAATCAAATCCCCTTCGTTTTCTCTGTCGGGGTCGTCAGTGACCAGAATCATACGACCCTGACGCAGTTCTTCCAATGCTTCTTCAATGGTGTTATATTCACGCATAACGTAATCCTCCTATGTTTAAAATCCGTTTTCCCGGAGGAAATCCATGGTCAATGTGGATTTCTTGGGAGTGGATTCTGTGTTCTTTGCTAAAAATTTCTGAATGTATTTGCCGATGACGTCTGTTTCCAGATTGCAGGCGTAGCCTTTGGGACGGTCTAAAAGGGCGGTGTGTCCGCCGGTGTGGGGGATGATGCCCACACGGAAGCTGTCTTTGCCCACATCCATGACTGTCAGGCTGGTGCCGTCAATGGCAATAGAGCCTTTTTCCACAATGCCCGAAAGGATTTCCGGGTCTGCGCCGATGGTGAGGACAACAGCTTGTCCTTCCGGCTTCTGGGAAAGGAAAGTGCCTTGCCCGTCAATGTGCCCCGTGACCATATGCCCGCCAAAACGCCCGTCTGCCGCCATGGCTCTTTCCAGATGTACCACGCTGCCCCGTTTCAGGCTGCCCAGATTGGTGCGGCGCAGGCTTTCCGCCATGACAAAGGCTGTAAAGCCGTCTTTTTCCAGTTTCGTCACCGTCAGACAGGTACCGTTGACGGCAATGCTGTCCCCCAGCTTTGTGCCGCCCAGTACGGTGGTGGCGGCAATTTGCAGCTCGCCGCCGTCTTTGGTGAGGGAAACACCCCGAATGGTGCCCAGTTCCTCAATGATGCCTGTGAACATTTACTTCGCCTCCTGTTTCGGGAAATCATAAACGCAGAGTACATCGTTTCCGAAGGTCTGTACTTCTGCCAGATGCAGGTCAGCCGCTTCCGATGGAAGGGATATGCCGCCTCCTGCAATGGGTGATTTTGCTGCTGCGCCCCCAAATACTTTTGCCCCAATGTATACATACGCCCGTTGTATCAGGTTTTCTGCCAGAAAAGCTGCGTTCAGTGTGGCGCCGCCTTCCAGCAGGATGCCGCTGATTTGTTTTTCCCCCAGTCTGTCCATAAGGGCAGGGAGGGGAACTTTTTCCCCGTCAAAGACAAGCACTTCTGCACCTTTTGCTGTTAGAGCTGCCTGTTTTTCTTCGTCCTTGGAACAGGTTGCCACGATAAGGGGAATGTCCTTTGCCGTCTGCACCAGTTTGCTTTCCAGGGGAATTTGCAGTTTGCTGTCACAGATGA
This sequence comes from Anaerotignum lactatifermentans DSM 14214, assembly GCF_900142265.1. GTDB lineage: Bacteria > Bacillota > Clostridia > Lachnospirales > Anaerotignaceae > Anaerotignum > Anaerotignum lactatifermentans. The sequence goes on from NZ_FRAH01000015.1 coordinate 48,686, forward strand.
TGCGGATGGGATTCCGTGCCTCATCACCCAGTCGGCAGTTCAGCATGGGGTCGTCTGCAAGAACGGTGCCGATGCCTGCCAGTATGGCTGGATACCGCCGCCGCAGAGCATGGACATGATAGCGGCTTTCCTCGTTGGTGATCCACTGGGATGCACCGGTGACTGTGGCAATTTTTCCGTCGGCAGTCATGGCGTATTTCATTGCCACATAAGGCCGTTTCGTTGTGATGTAGTGAAAGAAAGGACCGTTGAGGGCGTCACATTCCTCCCGCAGGAAATCTTCTTCCACTTCCACGCCTGCTTCCCGGAGGATGGCTGCTCCTTTGCCTGCCACCTTGGGATTGGGGTCACGGGAACCAATGACCACTTTGGCAATGCCTGCTTCCAGCAGGGCTTCTGTGCAGGGCGGTGTCTTGCCGTAGTGACAGCAGGGCTCCAGTGTCACATAGATAGTGGCGCCTTTGGGTGAGGTGCGGCAGTTTGCCAGGGCGTTGCGCTCCGCGTGGAGTCCGCCAAAGCGTGCGTGCCAGCCTTCCCCGATGATCTCGCCGTCCTTGACAATGACCGCGCCCACCAGTGGGTTGGGGTCAACGGCGCCGATGCCGTTTTTGGCAAGGGCAATGGCGTGCCGCATAAAATCCTGTTTTTCCATTTTCGCCACTTCCTTTTCTGCAAAAAAATAACCCTGAACAGACGGGAAACCGTCCACTCAGGGCTTTGAAATCCATGAAAAAAATACGCATATCCAAAACAAAGGGTACCACAAACACACCCCTTTTTGGTATACACAAAAGAACAGAACAAAAACAGAAAAATCTGCCTTGTACTGTCATGATCTTCTTCCATCCAGACTATACTGTCGGTTTTGGAATCTCACCAAATCCTGACTTGAACCTATGCCAAATCCTACGCATCGCTGCGCTCGCGGACTATACCGCCGATCGGGAATTTCACCCTGCCCTGAAGATACTGCCGTATGTAGTTGACGCATTTATCATAGACCCATGTTAAGAAAAAAACAAGCCCCTTTTTTGAAAAAAATTGCATGGATTTGCATACAAAATTTCGTTATATTTGCATAATGACAGGAAAATGCAAATGCAGACTGCCAAAAAAACAGAACGGGCGCTTTTGGGAAAAAAGAGGGAAAAATCAGGGGCTTTGGGGCAAAATAACAGGGGCAAAAAGAAAATTGCAATTTGTATGAATTTTTCTCTTGCCTTTTGTGCAAAAGTATGGTAGAGTCATTGTAATAAAAGGGAGTAGCTTGTGCGGCAAGCCGCATCGTCAGCGTTCGTCATCTCGGTGTTATTACCCGGGCGCGACTAAAAGAACATTTTCTTGAAAAGCAAGACTTTTATTGCATAACGAGAGGATTCGGTGCAATAAAAGTCTTTTTTATTTGCACGGGACACAGAGAAAGGGGAATTTCTATGGATAAACAATGGAAATTATCGCAGGAAGAACTCCTGCAGGAACTGAACAGCTCCATGAACGGGCTGACAGCGGAAGAAGCAAAGAAACGGCTGGAACAGTACGGCTACAACAAATTGCAGGAAGGCAAGCGCAAAGGCGTTTTGCAGGTATTTGCGGAACAGTTTGCTGACCTTTTGGTAATCATTCTGATTATCGCAGCCATCATTTCCGCTCTGACAGGCGGTCTGGAAGGCACCATCGTTATTCTAGCAGTGCTCATCCTCAATGCCATTTTGGGTACGGTGCAGCACTTCAAAGCCCAGAAATCTCTGGACAGCCTGAAGGCTATGGCAGCACCCAATGCCCGTGTCATTCGTGACGGTCAGAAAATGGAAGTGCCTGCGGCAGAACTGGTGCCCGGCGACATTCTGCTCTTGGAAGCAGGGGACGTGACCGCAGCAGACGGTCGTGTATTGCAGAACTTCTCCTTGCAGGTCAGCGAAAGTGCACTGACAGGGGAATCTGAAAACGTAAACAAAATCGACACACCCATTGATCAGGATGAACTGCCTTTGGGCGACAGACTGAATATGGTATACAGCAGCTCTCTGGTGTCCTACGGCCGTGCGGTGGTACTGGTCACAGGTACAGGGATGCAGACAGAAATCGGTAAGATTGCCGACCTGATGGAATCCGCACAGGAAAAGGCAACACCCCTCCAGCGCAGTCTGGACGATTTCTCCAAGAAACTGTCCATCATCATCATGGTCATCTGTGCCATCGTCTTTGGTCTGGGTGTATGGCGGAACATGGGTCTGGCGGAATCTTTGATGTTTGCTGTGGCTCTGGCAGTTGCTGCCATTCCCGAAGCCCTCAGCTCTATCGTGACCATCGGTCTTGCCATTGGTACCCAGAAAATGGCAAAAGAAAACGCCATCATCAAAAACCTCCGTGCCGTGGAAGGTCTGGGCTGTGTATCCGTTATCTGTTCTGATAAAACAGGTACTTTGACACAGAACCGCATGACTGTAAAGAAAGCTTATGCCAACGGCAAAGTTTGGGAACCCGAAGAAGCAAAAGGCAATGATAAAGCCGTGAACGGTCTGGTGGCAGAAAGTGTATTGTGTAATGACGGCGCCATCAACGGTGAAACAGCGGTAGGCGACCCTACAGAAACGGCTCTGCTGTCCTTCTGCCGTACCATCGGCGGCGATGAAAATAAAGTCAGAGAAGAATTCCCTCGTTTGCAGGAAATTCCCTTTGACTCCGACAGAAAACTCATGTCTACTCTGCATTTCAGAAATAACCGTTATGAAATGCTCATCAAAGGCGCGCCCGACGTGCTGCTGGCAAGATGTACTTCTGTGGAACAGAACGGCGAAGTCCTGCCTTTGACAGACGAAATCCGCAGCGCCATCGTAGACCAGAACAGAGATTTCTCCTCTCAGGGTCTGCGTGTGCTGGCATTTGCCAAAAAGGTGCTTTCTGAAAACCGCCCTCTGACATTGGAGGACGAAACCGACCTGATTTTCACTGGTTTGATTGCTATGATGGACCCTCCTCGTGTGGAATCCGCGCCTGCTGTTGCGGACTGCCGCAGAGCCGGTATCCGTCCTGTTATGATTACCGGTGACCATAAGATCACTGCTTCTGCCATCGCAAAAGAAATCGGCATCCTGCAGGATGGCGACAGAGCTGTGGAAGGCAGCGAGCTGGAAAAAATGACAGATGAAGAACTTCGCAACGAAGTAGAACATATTTCCGTTTATGCCCGTGTATCTCCCGAGCATAAAATCCGTATCGTAAGAGCATGGCAGGACAGAGGTCATGTGGCAGCTATGACAGGTGACGGCGTCAACGACGCGCCCGCACTGAAACAGGCTGACATCGGTATTGCCATGGGTATTACTGGTACAGAAGTATCCAAGGACGCAGCGTCCATGATTCTGACAGACGATAACTTCGCAACCATCGTCAAAGCCGTAGCCAACGGCAGAAACGTATACACCAACATCAAGAACTCCATCAAGTTCCTGCTTTCCGGTAACCTGGCTGGTATTCTGGTGGTTATGATCACATCCCTCTTTGGTCTGCCTCTGCCTTTCACAGCAGTACAGCTGCTGTTCATCAACCTTTTGACAGACAGCTTGCCCGCACTGGCAGTGAACATGGAAAAACCCACTGGCGACCTGCTGAACCAGAAACCCAGAAGCCCCAAAGAAGGCATTCTGACAAAAGACTTCTTGCAGACACTGGGTATCCAGGGTGCCCTCATTGCAGTGGCAACCATGGCAGCTTTCTATCTGGGTATGCAGATCAACAACGGCATGGCTTGTACCATGGCTTTCGCAACACTTTGTATGGCACGTCTGTTCCACGGCTTCAACTGCCGCGGCTCCCGTTCCATCTTCCGTCTGCCTTCCAATCCTTACAGCGTAGGTGCTTTCTTCGTAGGCACACTGCTGCTGATGCTGGTACTGTTTGTGCCCGCACTCCATGGATTGTTTGACATCGACAACGCTCTGACACTGACAAACATCGGTCAGATTGTAGGTCTGGCATTTGCGCCTACCTTCCTGATCCAGCTGTCCAGAATCGTCAGAGGCAAATAAGATTACGTCACCCTATGGGGTTATGTGCAGTATAACCCCATAGCGATTTTTGATATCCCCGTATTTCCCTCCCAAAAAAAATACGGGGTATTTTTTTGGAAAAAGAGGGGGAAGGAGATAACATGCGCAGGATATCTTTGCTTTGGAAAGTGGTTCGTATCACCCATGCGGAACGGTTTGCCGTTGGTTATGTACTGCTGTTGTTTCTAGTGGCAGTGGCAGTCTGGCTGGCAGAGCCGTCCATCACCACATTGGCGGACAGTCTTTGGTACTGTTTTGCGGCGTCCACTACCATTGGCTTTGGAGATTTTGTGGCAGTGACATGGGGCGGCAGAATTTTGACGGTACTTTTGGCGCTTTACGGCATTTTTGTGGTGGCATTGGTGCCGGGGGTCATGGTGAATTATTTCATTGAGTTCAATAAGATTCGCTATAACGAAAGTCTTGTGCTGTTCATGGATCAATTGGAACATCTGGATACCCTGTCCAAAGAAGAACTCCGGGAAATTTCCGCCAAAGTCCGCAATTTCCGCAGAAAATAAAAAACAGAGTATTTCTTTTGAGAAATGCTCTGTTTTTATTGTACGCCGAACAGGTATGACAAAACCCCCAGTTCAACTGGGGGTAGGTAAAAATACTTTAGTATAAGAAAGAAACCTCCTGCGTTATAATGAAAATGGTCTGGCAACCCAAATTATAGAAGCAGGAGGTTTTGTCAATGAATGACATAAGAAGTTTATCACATTCCAAATGGAGATGCAAATATCATATTGTTTTTGCACCTAAATATCGCAGACAGGTGATTTATAAAAAGTTAAAAGCAGATATTGGGAGGATATTAAGAGAATTATGTGAAAGGAAAGGTGTAAATATTGTAGAGGCGGAGTGTTGTTCAAATCATATACACATGTTAGTT